>JAYUVI010000096.1:0-4224 GCA_043754135.1 Bdellovibrionales bacterium
CTGACGTGAACCTCTCAAAAGATGGGGTGGTTTATGTCATCCACAGCAACTCTATGGATAAAGACACCGATTGCAAGGGCATGATCGCCGACAAAACCAGCGCTGAAGTTGATCTATGTCGTTTTAATGGCGGCCAAAAAATCGGGCGATTTGACGAGGCTTTAGCTTTGGTGCATGGACGAATTTTGCTCAATGTCGAATTTAAAAGTGCAAATGTGATCACTCCGGCGATTGATTTGATCCGAAAGCATGAGGCTTATGGATGGGTTTATTTCCAAACCACAGTGGACAAAGTGAAGTACGCCAAGGCTCGTGGTTACGACGCGCACGTGGCGTTATTGTATGCTCCGCAAAACCAAGAGCAATTGGAATGGGCGCTCGCACTAAATGACGAAAATTTAGTGGTGATCGAACTCCAAGAGGAAGTACGTTCGAAAGCGAACATCAATCGCATTCACGCCGCAGGTAAGTTAACTTCTGAAAATTCATGGCACGAATCCTCGAATGACGAGCGTTTCGGTGCCAAATGCAAATGGATTTTTGAAATGGGCATAAACATTGCCATTACCAATCAACCGCAGGGCTGTGTGCGCCAGCGGGATCAGTTTATTGGGCAGTGAGAAAATTTGAGGTCGCGAATTGCGACACCGAGATTCTCTAGTCGCCAAGCAAAAACTGCGCGGGCAAAAAGATGGGACTGTTGAGTAATTGAAGAATCGCTTCTTTCGTGCAGCTCGCTTCGTGAAAACTGTTGAACAAATAATCGGGGCGCAGGTCTTTGCAAGCGGCGACTTGAGGTAGGTCATCTTCAGATGAAAATACAGTGTTGCCACTCGAACCTACGGTAGACGAGATGTCGCCGAGAGAGCTTTCCATCGCGTCAATACTTTCACTTTGTTTGTAGCGGCGCTCACCACGCTCACCTGAAGCTGTTTTTGATTTGATATCGCGACTACATTTATTCACCAGAACTTTTAAGCCAGAAAATACAGAGCCTACGGTTAAGCCTGCGCCCGCCGCTTTTTTTAAAGCGGCTATATGAGTGAGTTGCTTGAGTTTGAATAGTTTGTAAAAGCCGGCACCAGACATGAATGAAGTCACTGCCAGCTCAGCCATTTCGCCACCAAACGAGGGTTCGTAACGATTCAGAATACATTTAGCGCCGTTTTTACCGAGGTCAGTGGGGCCACCTTGGGGTAGCTGGTCAGTTTCAAGCAGAACCGTGCGTATAGTGTCGTCGGTGAAAATAGTGTCACGGGTTTCTTGGTCTAAATCGTACTGGCCTTTTTTATCTCGCCCCTTGGTGATATTTTTATTTACTCGAGCGCGTTCACTTTTCAATTGTTGTAGGGCTTCGGTTAATTCTTTCACAACCTGCCCCTGCACCTTAGGGTCACGTTTGTAGGTTTTTTCGAAACTTTCTTGTTGCAAATCAAAATCCAGAAAATCGCGAGCTACAGCTGATTTGCCGGTTTTGCTATTTTTGAATAGGTTGGGGTGACGTTCAAGAATAGCGAAAAAATCAGGCGAGCCGATAATGGGGACCGAATTTTCTAAAAGTACGGGCGCCATTTCAAGGGCCGACATTTTTTCTTCGTTTGAGCAGAGCTCCCGCCATTCAGGCGGGATTTTTTCATAAGGCGAGGTGTAAAGCTCGGCAAAACGACGGCCGGCGGGGCGGCTCGATTTTTTCTTAAGCACATTGGTTCGCGCAGACACCATGTCGCTATGATGGGGTTCAAGCCCCAGCTTGCGGCGAGTGATTTCACTATCGCGCAAAAAATTGACTTCGCTTTTGCATTTATAGAGAACGGCTTTGCCTTTTTGCGAGGCGACCCAAGTCTTTAACAGCACCGAAAACCACAGGTCGAAATGTTTACCTTTGCTTAGCAAGACATCAATCGCGCCATTCACGCAACTGTTTTTCGCCAATTGCTTTTCGGCCGCCATTTGAAAGATCGCCCATTCGTACATTTCGGTGCTGCTCGTGAAGTACTGGCCGATAGGGTTCGATTTTTCATAATCGCAATTGCACTCTTTAAAAATTTCTTCGATGGCTTGCGGCCTGACCGGCCCACATATACGGCTGTTTGCGATTTCATTATAAAGGCGCACGAGAAAAGTGTTGTCGGCGTGGCCCACAGAAAGCCACGTTAAGCCCACTAGCGTGGTGAAAAAAACTGAGAAAATTGAGGCTATGGGACGAAGACAGACCATTTTATCTTTTCGGGAGATGTGGATGGAATGTAAATTAAATGAGTTTACAAACTCGCCCTAGGGCTTGGCAGCGCTTCTTAGGGCATAGAGGTGACATAATAGTTCGCCACGTTGGCAGTAGGCATCCCTACGTGCTCCGAAAAAAAACAGATGTTAGAAAGACCAATGCCAGAAAGACCGAACGTCCTGTCAAAACTTTCGACAGTTGTTAAGCCCCTTACAGCGACCCCAAAAATTTTGACTTTTAAAACTTAAATAAAGCCACGCCGGCAGGCCCAGTCATTGCTCTATCTTATTTCAACGAGGAGAGGTTATGAAAAAGACATTGGTTATAGTCGCGGTTTTATCGGTATCGGTTTCAGCGGTGGCGGCGCCATCATTTGATGGGGTAAGAAATTTAGTCGCCAAGCTCATGCGTGGCAAGTCGACTCAAGCAAAAAACGTGGGTGAGATCGGACATGCTCCTCGTATCGCTGGCTTGAATCGAGAAACCCGAAGTGTACTAATTGAAAACCGCGCGCTTGCGGTTCTTGATAGCGGCACAGCCGCTGTTGTGACCCCAGAACGCCTGATCATTGAAAAAGCCGCAGGTATGCAAGGTCATCGAGTACTCACCATCGACATCCCCACAAATGGGGGCACTCCTTACAGCAGTAATGCAACTAAAGTGGTTAAAGATAAGGCCCTTATTAAGGACCCCGCCAAACGCGCGGAATCGCCTAGCGTGCCCCACGAAGAAGCTTTTTTGGTGAGGCAGGGTGACTTAGGATCGGGCACAGGAGCCGACTTTCGCTGGACTGTTCACGGCGAACTTGATTTCGCTCACGTGACTAGCGGTGGCGCTAACGATGCGATGGCTTACACGTCTATTCGAAATGCTCCAGGTCAGTACAATTTTAGCGCGACCAAACGTTTCATTACAGGTTACAAAAAAACATCAACTGGTCGTGAGTACCCCAAGACGATAGATGTTACTTTTAGTAAAGAGATCGAGTTAGCTCCCGATGAAATTCTTGAGTCCATAAAGAGTATTGAACGCGTAGGCAATGAAACAGATCGCCTACAACTACAGATAGTTGTGCGCAATATTAAACCCGGCTCTGCGCCATCGGTACGAGATATTCTAGTCAAAGATGAAGTCACACAAGCGATGGACCGCGCAAAAATGGAACTCGCTATCACGCACGCTATTCGAGGCGATAAATAGGGTAAAGATAAGAGGAGCGGAGTTTATGAAAAAGGCATTAATTATAGTCGCGGTTTTATTGGCATCAGTTTCAGCGGTGGCAGCGCCATCCGTGACGGACGCACTAAAAGCAGGTATTCAAAAATTATTTAGAGGGAAATCTGGAGCATCAAAAGTAGATGTCTCACAACGGGTTTTAAGCCGCGAACAAACAGAAAGGCTAGTCCAAAGACGAAGGTTGGCGGTCGCTGATAGTGGTACAAGAGCGCTTGTGAGCGCTCGCTCACTTTTTATTACCAGAACGGCTAAGAATGGCTCGCGTACCTTACAAGTAGATATCCCTACAAATGGTGACCCACCGCTCACCACTGACGAAATTACGGTTGTTAATGCTAAGGTGCGTATTAAGGACTCCAGAAAGCGAGAGTCATCTCAAGAAGCGACTGAAGAAGCTTTCTCGGTAAAGCAGAGTGATTCGGAAGGTGGCGCAGGAGCCCACTTTAAATGGACCGCTGATGGCGAACTAGATTACGCTGATGTTAACGGGAGCACGATAAGTTATACGTCTGTTCGAATTGTGCCGGGTGAGTACTATTTTAGCGCGAACAAGCGTTTTATTACACGTGTGGGGGAAACTCCTTTCCTTGATGTGGTAAATATTCGTTTCGAAACGGATATCCATCTGGCTACCGATGAAGTTCTTGAGTCAATTAAGAGTATTGATCGCGTAGGAAATAAAACAGATCGCCTACAGCTGCAGATAGTTGTGCGCAATACTAAACCCGGCTCTGCGCCATCGGTACGAGATATTCTAGTCAAAG
>JAYUVI010000097.1:0-5549 GCA_043754135.1 Bdellovibrionales bacterium
GATGCACACACGCTTTGCATGGAGCTTATTAAAAGCGGTGGTCCAGGTTTTCAAGTGGGTCGCACGGTTTACTCACAAATGATTCGCTAAGCGCGATCAGTTTGTTTAGAGTTGAATTGCCATGGTTGTAGCGCCCCCCCTGCTCCCGCATGAAAAACGCAAACGCAGGCGCGAATTATTCGCTGTCGGGGGACTCGGCTTACTTTTCATCATTCTTACATGGGTGCTGTTCAAACTCTTCGGTATGAGTGAACAGCTCCCCATTCAACACTCGATTTTTTTCTTCGGTCTGGTCAATTTTAACATTATTGTTTTCTTGCTCTTGATGTTCATGATCTTTCGCAACATCGTGAAGCAATTCGCCGAGCGCGAAGGCGGGCCCATTGGCAGCTCGCTAAAAAACAAGTTGATCGCGGCATTCGTGGGGTTCAGTTTTGTGCCCACAGCGCTTATGTTTATTGTCTCGGTTTTTTACATCAATAGCAGCTTTGATCGTTGGTTCAACGAAAAGATCTCAGGCGTTTTGAAAAGCTCGATCGAAGTGACGAATTCTTATTACCAAACGGCGAAGAACAAAAATTATCATTTCGCCTCAGAGGTGGCGCATTCAATCGCGAATCTTTATTCGCAAAACGCCATTGCTCCGGCCTTAAATACTTTACGCCAGCGCTATAGTCTCGATGCTGTCGAGTATTATCCCGATTTATTTTCTGAACGTGTCACTTCGTTCGCTAAAGAGAGCGGCGTACCCAGTTTGCCGCCGGTAAGTCTTGAATTTCGCGAAAAGGGTATTAAAAATCAGGATAACTCAAGCACCATTCACCACTTTGCCGACGGCGACCTTGTGCGTGTGATTGTTCCCATATTGAATGGTTTTAATTCAGGCGCGGTGGTGGTGAGTTCTTATATCCCGCTTTCCCTGGTTTCGAAAATGGATGATATCGCGACCACCTTCGAGAATTTTCGTGATACCGACCCGCTCGCTTACCCGATCAAGTCGATTTATTTGATTATCTTAGTGTTGATGACTCTCGTGATTTTGTTATGTGCCACTTGGTTTGGTTTTTATCTCGCTCGGCAGTTGAGCGTGCCACTTGAAGAACTCGATTTCGCCACTCAGCAAGTGGTGAAAGGTGAGTATAAGCAGGTGAACATTATTTCGGGTGCGCCTGAAATCAATCGTTTGATCGCCAACTTCAATATGATGACCGAGCACATCGATCGCTCAGAGCGGGAGATTCAAGAGCAGTATCGGTACATGGAGGTCGTATTAGGCAGTGTGACGACAGGTGTGGTTTCGGTGAATAAAGATGGCGTGGTGAGCATGATTAATCACCATGCCGCGCGCCTACTCAATATTAACCCAGATGAGTTTATAAATAAAAAAGTTAGTGATGTGCTGAGCGCTGAGCATGCCAAACTTTTTGCCGATATGATCCTCACGATGAAGTCGCACGCTGTGCAGGTTCTGCAAAAAGAATTGCAGGTGTCGATTAGTGGTAAGCCGATTTTGCTATCGATGACCATTTCGGCTTTGCAAGATAAAAACGGCAATGAAATTGGTAAGATTGTGGTGTTCGATGACTTGACGCCAATGATCAATGCGCAAAGAGCCGCGGCGTGGACTGAAGTGGCCAGGCGCATTGCTCACGAGATTAAAAACCCGCTCACTCCAATTAGTCTTGCAGCTCAACGTTTGCGCAAAAAGTTCGGTGATCAAATTCAAGATACCGCTTTTGAAGATTGCACAAAAATGATTATTGATCAAGTCGATGGTTTGAAAACTCTCGTCAATGAGTTTAGTCAGTTCGCGCGCATGCCGCGCAGTCAACCTGTGCTCAATGATCTTAACCAAACTGTGGGCGATGCACTCGAGCTTTTTATTCAAGGTGATAAGAATTACGTTTTACATTTCGTCACTGACGCCACTTTGCCGCCGTTTTTATTTGATGCCGATCAAGTTCGCCGTGCGGTGACCAATCTGGTTGATAACGCTGTCGAATGTTTGCGCGAAGTGAAAAATGCCGAAGTTCGCGTTGATATTCATTACGACTCAGTGACGAAGATTGTGCGCATGACCGTCGCCGACAATGGCGTGGGCATTCCACCACACGTGCGAGCGAGAATTTTTGAACCTTACATGACAACTAAAAAACAAGGCACGGGTTTGGGCCTGGCCATAGTGAAGCGCACAGCAGAAGATCACGGTGGGTATGTGCGTGTTTTTGACAACTCGCCATCGGGCACAAAATTTGTTATTGAGTTGCCTGTGGTTTTATCGAATACTGCGATTGAAACTGTCACGCTAAATGAGGAGCGCCAAGTATGAGCAACCCGCAAAATGTAAAAATTCTGGTGATCGACGACGAATCAGCCATTTGTGGAATTCTCTCCGCTTCATTGCGTGATGAAGGTTATCAAGTCGAAGTCGCAGCCGATGGTGCGAAAGGTCTTGAACTGATGAGCTCCTTTCGCCCGCAAGTGGTGCTGCTCGATATTTGGATGCCCGGAGAAATGGATGGCATCGAAGTTCTACGTCGTGCGCGCCCCACATACCCCAGTATGCAATTTATTATGATGTCAGGTCATGGCACCATCGAGACGGCCGTGAAGGCGACTAAACTCGGCGCGTGGGATTTTATCGAAAAGCCACTCTCGATTGATAAAATTTCGATTTCAATTTCAAATATTTTGTCTTACCAAACAGAACGTGCAGAGAAGATGGATCTTCTCAATAAGCTTCGCCGTAATATCGCCTTGGTCGGTGAGTCTTCTCCGATGAAAGATTTAAAGCAACTTGTTGCCCGCGTGGCACCCAGCCAATCCTGTGTTTTGATCACTGGCGAAAATGGCAGCGGTAAAGAATTGGTGGCGCAGAATATTCATTACCTTAGTGGTCGTGCCAGTCGTCCATTTATTGATGTGAGTTGTGCGGCGATCCCATCAGAGTTGCTCGATAGCGAGATTTTCGGGTATGAAAAAGGTACCTATGTTAATGCGGATAAAGGCAAAAAAGGTAAAATCGACAGTGCTCAAGGTGGCTCGCTCTTTCTGAATGAGGTGACTGAGCTGACGCCGACCGCGCAACTTCAATTACTCCGCTTGTTGCAAGATAAAAAATTTCAGCGCGTGGGTGGTTCAGAAATGATGGCCACTGACGTGCGTATCGTTGCCTCAACGACGAAGAATATCGAAGACGAAGTTAAATCAGGCCGTTTTAATGTCGCGCTTTATGAGCGTCTGAAGGTGATCACAGTACCGGTGCCCACGCTGCGTAATCGCAGCGAAGATATCGCGGCCCTAGTTTCGCATTTTGGTGAGCAATTTGTGCGCGAGGGCGGTTACAGCAAAAAAATCTTCTCAGATCGAGCGTTGACGAAGCTGCAAGCTCACCCGTGGACAGCCAATGTGCGTGAATTGCGCAATTTCGTAGAGCGGTTGTATATTTTGATCCCCGGCGATTTCGTCGATGTCCATGATTTGAAACTCGCAGGTCTGCCATCCGACGGCGCCCTTTTGGCCGGTAGCGAAGCGACTTTTCGCGGCGCACGCGCTGAATTCGAAAAAGAATTTTTAATTCTGAAAATTTCCGAAAATGGCGGCAACATCAGCCGCACAGCCGAAGCCATCGGTTTAGAACGCAGCTACCTCCACCGCAAAATTAAAGCCTACGGCATCGACGCCCACTAAAGGTTCGCGTCAAGTCACTCAATAGGCTCGACTTTTGTCCGTAAAATTTTTTCAATTGTTGGGTTTTATTTACCGATAGATCTGTCTATGGGACTGGTCAGTGGCGAGTCAAAAAGCCCGATTTTAATAGTGAGTGCTGGCGAAACCAAAGCACTACAGGCACTGGTGAGCGCGCTACAAGCGACAGAAAAATACGACGTGACTCAGATGCATGCGAATCAATTAATTCGTAAACCTGGGGTTACCGAGACGACCTTCAGTGCCGCCATTTTCGACTGCAATGATTTAAATAAACGTGAATTCGTCGGTGTTAAACGCACCACTGAGCTGATTCAATTCGCTCCGACATTGGTATTAGCGACACAAATCGCACTTTTTTCGTTTCGCCGAATTAGTATTTTAAAAAACACTCTGACAGTGCAAAAGCCATGCGATACGCAAGTGACCATCACACTACTTGAGCGCATGTTGATCGCTCCAGACATCAAAACGCCGCGAAGCCCACGCTTTATTACCGATACGCCTGTGCGACTTATGCACCTCAAGACGGGATTGCTAGTGCCGACCCGCATGCGCAACTACTCTGCAAGCGGTGCGTTTTTCGAGTACAAGGGCTTGTCGTTTAAAGTCGGCGACCCCGTTGAAATTAACTTAGAAAAAGAAGACCCTAACTCACTCGATGAAACGCTCAAAATGCGCGCCAAAGTCATTTGGTTGCATGAGGGAAAATCGGGCGGCTCCGTCGGCAGCTCTATTATGCGTGGGATTGGCGTGCAATTCACTTCGCCGAAAACTCCCACCCTCTAATTGCACTTTACTGACAAAGCGTTTATAAACGACGGAATTCACTCACAATACATCAAAGGCGTGGTTTTTTATGAAATGGACAAAAGGGCATATCTACACTCTAAAAGAAGTGCCCGCAGATGCTGAAATTCCCAGCCACAAACTGATGGTTCGTGGCGGTTATATCAAAAAACTTGCGCAAGGTATTTTTACGTACGGTCCGCTCGCGCTGCGCTCGATCCGCAAATTTGAAAACATCGTACGCGAAGAGCTTAACAAACGCGGTTGTGTTGAAATTCTCATGCCTATGGTGCAACCAAAAGAATTATGGCAAGAGACCGGTCGCTGGACTGAAATGGGCAAGGGCCTACTCAAATTCAAAAATCGCACCGATCAAGAGTATTGTTTGGGCGCGACACATGAAGAGTGCGTGACCGACTTTGTTCGTCGTGATGTGAAAAGCTATCGCGATTTGCCAGTGACCATTTATCAAATTCAAACAAAATATCGTGATGAAATTCGCCCACGTTTTGGTTTGCTACGCGGTCGTGAATTTATCATGAAAGATGCTTACAGCTTTGATATCGACGAAGCAGGGGCTCTTAAAAGCTACGATTCAATGTACGAAGCTTACAAAACGATTTTCACGCGCCTAGGTCTTAACTTCCGAATTGTTCAAGCTGATGCAGGTGCAATCGGCGGGAGTAAAACTCACGAATTCCAAGTGCTGGCCGACGCGGGCGAAGATCAACTCATGGTTTGCGACAAATCCGATTTCGCAGCGAATATCGAAGTTTGCCCCGCAATCGATCCTGAACCTCACATTTCAAACGATGCTCCAAAGCCCATGGAAGAGTTCGAAACTAAAGGTCTCAAACAAATTTCAACTCTCTCGAAAGCACTTAGTATTCCAGAGCGCGAACTCGTTAAGACACTTTACTTCTCAGCTAACGACGGAACTAATCCGCAAGACAAAGAACTTAAGGCTGTCGCGGTTTGCTTGCGCGGTTCTGACGAGCTCAACCCAATTAAATTAAAAAATCTTCTCGGTATGGCTACTGAGCCATTGTTAC
>JAYUVI010000098.1:0-3222 GCA_043754135.1 Bdellovibrionales bacterium
TAAGAAACCGAAAAAGCCACCCGCAAAAGAATCACCCGCGCCCGTTGGGTCAATTACATCTGAAATCGGGTAAGCCGGTAACACGAAATATTGCCCCTCGTGTAACATGAAAAAGCCATACTCCCCGCGTTTGACCACAACACATTTCGGGCCCATCGCGGCCAATTTTTTTGTCGCGTTCACAATGTTGTCGTGACCTGAAAGCTTAATAGCTTCGCCTTCATTTAACAAAAATACATCGACGCGTTTGAGAATGTTACAAAGGTCAGGGTACTTCGAATCAATCCAGTAATTCATTGTATCAAGACCAATAAACTCAGGTGAATCGACTTGATCAAGCACTTGCATTTGCAAAACAGGATCGATGTTCGCAAGAAAAACTAACTCTGATTTTTTATAAGCTTCAGGCAAGATCGGATTAAAATCTTTCAAAACATTAAGCTCAGTTTTGAGTGTCACAGCTTCGTTTAAATCATCAACATAACTGCCCGACCAACGAAAAGTTTTGCCGCTGTCTTCAATGCGCAACCCATATACGTTTACATTGCGTTTGCGCAACATATCGAGATCTTCATCGCGGTAATCGCTACCAACTACTCCGACAACATTGATTGGTGAAAATAATGAAGCCGCTAACGAAAAATAATTCGCTGAACCACCTAAAACATTTTCAACGCGGCCCTTAGGTGTCGCGATGGTGTCGTAACCTATGCTGCCCACTACCAAAACTTTTTTCATTGAAATCCCCTCTTAAACTGTCATGCGTTCTGGGTGTCCCTTGAACGCCGAACGCAACTGCCCACAAGCAGCAAAAATATCTCTCCCCATAGTTTTACGTCTTAGAACATGAGCGCCTAAATTCATCAATTCATTTTGAAACGCGACAATCTGTTTTTCTTCGGGTCGCTCAAAACCTGAGCCCGGGTGCTCGTTGAAAGGAATGATATTGATTTTGCACGGTATCGATTTTGTTAAACGAAACAAATCTCTTGCATCTTGTAAAGAATCCGTCACGCCTTTGAGCAAAACATATTCAAAGGTCACTTTGTCGCCGGTTTCGTCAGCATATTGCTTGCAAGCTTTTAGCAACTCAGCAATGGGCCACTTTTTATTAATAGGCATAATGTGATCGCGCACTTCATCGTTCACAGCGTTCAAACTCACCGCGAGTCGAGTACCTGATTTTGCGATGAGTGGCATAAGCGGCACGATACCCGAAGTCGAAACCGTAATTTTCTTGCGCGAGAGATTGCAACCGCTCGGCGAATGCAAGTTTTCGATGGCGCCAAAAACGCCTTCTGGATTGTCGAGCGGCTCACCCATGCCCATAAACACGATGTTTGTGATACGCACATCAGTGCCCTTCAGTGCCTCGCAAGCGCCTAAATACTGACCCATAATTTCAGCCATTGTTAAACGACGTTTTAATTTTTGCTTGCCGGTGAAACAAAATTTGCAAGCCATGTTGCAACCGATTTCAGACGACACACACAAGGTCATGCGATCTTCAGAAGGTATCAAAACCGTTTCAACATTTTCGCCACCACCTACATCAAAAAGAAACTTCTGGGTACCGTCGGTGCTTTTCAAATGCGACACGCTTTGGGGGAGAGAAAATTCTAAGATCTCAGCCATTTCTTGGCGTACTTTTTTCGACATGTTGGTCATGAGCGAGAGGTCGGTAATGCGCTGACCGTAAACCCAACGAAAAAGTTGATGCGCACGGTATTTTTCATAACCTTTTTCGACGATAAAAGTTTGCAGCTGGGGCAATGTAAAATTGTAAAAATTTTGCTTTAGAGAAATCATTTTTTACTTCACGTGGCTATTAGGTTGAAGGCGGTAAATTACCATTTTTTCCGATGAAAAGACACTCTGCCCCATAAAATGGCATTTATACTCGTAATTTCGAATATTTACGTGGCTGGCCGAACCATCCGGCACCAGGTGGAACTCGCACCCCACCTGCTCTATCTTTTCAGATTCAATACAGCTCACGCTTTACGGTCGCGTAGTGACATCCCAACTCTGATGATTCATTCGCATCACTTGTTCGAAATAATTTTCATTGAGATGATTTTGAATCGTCGTTAGTTCTCGAGCGACATCTGCATGTGTTTGTGGTCGACGAATGATGACATCACCACCGTCTGAAGCCCAAGGCATACCCCAATTAATCATAATTTCAGTCACAGTGGCCTCGGGTTTTAAATCAAAACCTTTATCTAATTTAAAATTGCATTTACGACGCTGTTCCGAGGTTCCCTCCTCATTATGACCACAGACCCAATTTTGCAATATGCTCATGCGTGTGAGTTCAGGGTCATCCATGCGGTAAATGGGGCGCACCAAAAGTGCATGCGCATTACTCGGTGAATTCCAACGTGAAAGCGTGGGCAAATCACTCCACCAACCGCGCAGTCTACCCAGCAAGCTGCCCGTAATAAGCTCAGGGACAGCTGCTGCACGCTCAAACTCGTTTACAACACGTAAAAATTGAAAAGGGGCAAATTTAATCGTTTCTTTCAGAGCATCGAGATCCATTTTCGAAAGATGCCCAAGCGCTACATACTGAATCGCAGTCGCCTCAGCTTCGGTTGTGCCCAACAAATGACTGAGCTCGTGTAAAATTAAGGCTAACGTTTCGGGCCCCGCATTGATGTCACTTAACTTCGGCGCCATACTAAATGGGCTAATACAAATCGCGCCCGGTTTATGCGCGTAAACACTGCCATCAAAAGGCGCACCGTTCGCATCAAAGCAAGGCTCGTTAAGTTGCAGTTCAATTGATACTAAAGGCAAGTAATCAAAAATCGTACGACGCCCATAGAACAGTTTTTGGTAAGCCGCAGCTGCATCGGTAGCGAAACCGCTGCCATTCGCTTCAATTGCATTGATCACCGCCCACAAATCTTGCTGCGCATAACGGTTCACGAGTTGGATAATATAATCTGGTGTTGTCGGATTTGGATTCGTCGTGCCGCCTCCGCCACTGCTTTCACCCGTCGTCACAACCAAACCGGCAAATGCGGTAGAGTGCACTAAAACAAAAAATAACAGAATCAAACGTTTCATAAAATCCCCCTTGTATGCATTCAATATATTTCAAGTACTGATGTCTAACCCTACATTCCGCACCCAAAATCTGCGTGACTCCGGATGTTTTTACGTAACGTAGCGGTCTTTGGATATCTGCAGCAGGGTGAGTATTTGGTCCTGAAC
>JAYUVI010000099.1:0-5733 GCA_043754135.1 Bdellovibrionales bacterium
TGTCGTAAGAAAAACAGATCCACGATTATTCCATTGCATCCGTCGAGACGGCGAATTTTGCGACGCCAAAATTAAACGACTAGCTTTAATAACAGTGCAGGGAATTGCATAGGCAACTCCCTGCGACTTGGCCCTCCGATCTACAGAAAGGGGGACCGATGAAAAAACACCTAACCCGTGTTTATATACTCGGAAAGAGGAATGACCAGCTTGATAGGACTTTAGTACGTATGTTGAACCTATTAAGAATCGTGTTGCTTCTCGCGCAGATAGTGATTCTATTGCGGGCTTAAGAGAAATCGAGGGTTAGTTTTTTGGGTCTATCTGACTACTTAGTATCGTAGAGAAGAGGCCAGGTCGCACTGATTATTTTTTTCGACGAAGATAAAACACTATACCGAGCGGGAGCAAAAACATAACCGATGCTGCCAATTGCGCTGGTAATTTTTCAGTTCTTACGCTTTTTAATTCAGCCAGTAATTTTTCGCCGATCGTATCAGCACTCATTTCTCGCCAGCGACTCCCCTCCATCGCACGCCATTGCAATTTCGCTGTATGTTTCGCTGCTCCGCAGCCTGTAGTAAAACGAAATTCATCTTGTTTGAAGCCTTCGAAAACCAAATCGAGATCAGTGATTCGTATAGGTGCTGTCGCACTCGTGTTCTGATCAATCTGAATACGAAAGCGCGCATAGCGAGAGACTTCGGTATTGGCGTAACCTGTGTCGAGCGCGAAATTCGAGAGCGCTGAAAGCAATGTCGAATCACTAAAAGCCAATTCATAAGTGAGTGCGCTGCCACCGAGCGACACCACAGTCATGGGCGTTGAAAGTAAAACTGGTCGCGTGTTGCTTAAGTCAATGGCTGACGATGTCACTGTGTAAGCCACACCGGTTTCATATTCAGTATTGCCGGGAGTAACCAAAGTGCTATCCGGGCTTTCAATGACCGAACCACTCGCGAACCCATCTTTCTCGAGCAACCATGTGCGCCCCCACGCGCCTTCTCCGCCGTCTCCTCCTGCTGTTGTGCCACCAGCACCTGGCTCGGCCGTCACTGCTCCCTCAATGACAATATCGCCACCCGCGAACATTAAAATCGATCCACCACCGCCGCCGCCGCCGCCACCACCAAGTAAACCCCCACCCACGTCGCCGCCATCGCCGCCGTCGGCTGTCACTATGCCAGTATCAGTGACCGTCGATTTAATTGTGATACCGCCGTACACATAGAAGCGCATATTGCCGCCACCGGCACCGCCACCTCCACCGCTCGAGTGACCCGCGCCGCCCATATCGAAACCGCTGCCGCCACCGCCGCCACTGCCTGCACCGTCGATGTTGATCAAAAAGCCATCGTCACGTTGAATTGTGCCGACCGCGCCGCCGACTCCGCCAGTGGAGTCATCGCCATTTGTCGGATTAGGTTTGTCACCCGCCACTGTGAAAGGTTTGCGATACGAGCCACCGCCGCCGCCGCCCTTGCCGCCGGTCGCGACACGAATCGGGCCACCGCTACCACCCGTCACGCCGGTTCCACCTGACACGCCTTTATTGTCCGCCACCGTCGGCGCCACATTAGCCTCGACACTCGCGCCGCCAGCACCGCCACCACAGCGTGAACCGCCACCGGCACGTATATCTGAAGGTGTGGCCGTCGATGCAGTGCCGTCGTCACCCGAGCAGTCAATGGCGCCGTCGATGATCATGTCGGTTTGCACGCGAATCACCAGTGGTTGCGTGCCTGTTGGGCGAATTGTGTAATTATCTAGCAAATTAAAATCGGTGAATTGGAGGTTGGGGTGAGCGTCGGTGTCGATCTCAATCACGCCGCCCGTAATCACCCCGTCACTATCAAAAAGTTCATAGCGCGATTCGATAAATGAACCGTCACTACCATCGCCAATGGAGTAAAGCGTGGTCGGCCCTCCACCAATGCCGTCATCCCAACTATCAGCTTGTAGAGGGGGGTGTAGCTCACCACGAGCGTTGTTCCACTCCATGCCGCCTGTCGAGTCAAGATGCGTGCGCGACGTGAAAGATTCGGTCACGGTGATCGCGTGCGCCGATAATGACAGTAAAAAAATGCTGCTCACTAAGCCAACGTTGATTTTTTCGCGCTGATTACACATGCTGCTCAACTCCACTTGGGCCATCGGCTACTAATGCCTAGCTTCAAACATCAATTACTACTGCATGCCTTCAAACATCGATCGCTACTGATTAGGCACAAACAGCAATCGCTACTGTTCAGCTTCGGCCCATCGGTCTCCACCGACGGTTTTTTTACGCGACCTTTTCAGACCAACCCATGATTTCGTAAATTTTCAGTTTGAATGCTTCAAGCCGAAAAGGCTTGATCATGTAACCATTCACTGACCACTGTGCCGCTTGTGTGATTTTAAATCGCTCCATCGAACGTTGACTCGTCACGAGCAGAAACGGGATGTTTTTACGTTTCGGATTATTGCGAACAGCTTTTAGCAGAGTTAGGCCAGAAACTTCGGGCATCTCCCAATCTGAAACGATCAATTCAATGCGCGTTTTGTTATCTTGAATAAGACTTAATGCCTGGTTGCTTTTCTTGGCGGCGAGAATGGATTCAAAACCCATCTGCGTGAGGTATTCGACTAAAATACTTTTTACCATCGCGTCGTCGTCCACAACTAAAATAGATAGATTCGGATTAAAGTTTTTTATACCGCCCCCTCATTTGAAATTCGAGAATCCATTGGCATTCGCATGCGAATTTCTAAGCCCTTCACCGGGTGATTTTTCAAAATGAATTCTCCGCCATGATCAATTTCAATAATTTCGCGTGAAATGGCGAGGCCTAACCCCGTACCCTTATCGCCCTTTGTGGTGAAAAAAGCCTCCGTCACTTTATCAAGCAAGTCTGCCTTCACACCGGGGCCGTAGTCACGTACCGTGATTTCAAATTCACTGTCGCTGACCTTGATTAACGACAAATCAATTTGACCAGAATCGCCCATTGCGTGAATGGCGTTAATAAATAAATTCACCAGCACTTGCAAAATCGAAGTGCCGTGAATGTACGCTTTCACTTTCTCCATTTTAACAGTGGTGATTTTGATGGCATCTTTTTTAAATTGATGACTCATTAAATCGACGGCGTCAGTTAAAATTTGATCGACGTCGACCATGCGTTTCTGACTCACTTGGCTTTTCGTATCTGAGAGATGATTGAAGCGATCAAGAATCTCGTGCGCGCGCTGGCTGGCATCGATGATTTTATCGAGTGCGATTTTCATGTCATCAGGCGATTTATTGCGGCTCACTTCGGCTTTACCCATAATCTGCATAAGTAAATTACCAAATTCGTGGGCCACACCGCGAGCCACCGCCGCCACCGATGTCACTCGTTCGCTCTCGAGCACACGGCGATTAAGTTCAGCCATGGCGTCAGTGTGCTTTTCGTTTTCACGCAGTAAATTCCACAGTGAAACAAAATTACGCGCTTTTTGTGTGATCTCGGCCATGTTGAACGGCTTGTTCATGTAATCCCAACGATTTACCCGCGTCGGCCCGAGAGCTTCGGTGATCGAATCGATAGAGCGATCATTGTAAGCTGTCACAAACACCGCATACATTTCAGGAAAAACTTTATGAATTTCTTTGACGAGGTCAATGCCATCCATACCCTCACCTAAACGCACATCGAAAAAACCAAGGGCGAAAGATTGGCCATCATCTTTTAATTTTTGTACAGCGAGCAGGGCCTCGCGCGCGCTACTTGCTGTGCTCACGTCGAAGTGAAATTTCTCATTAAAGTTTGACGTGAAGGGGATAACAGTCCGGCCATCAGTCTTTGCGTCACTGTTAATGGTGCTGCCGTGATTGAGGTTCCCGTTATTCGTGCTACTGCCATTGCTAACACCACCGTTTTTGGCAGCGCCGGTACGCGAAGATTGCACACGGTTTTTGGCTTGCTCAGGCGCCAAAATATCTTTGTAAATTGAAACAATCTCGAGTTCGTCATCCACGACGAGAACGCGTTTGTTCCACAGCGCTAGCTTCTGTTCTTTCACGATTTCTGGGTTTATCTTTTTTACTGCGCTCATATTAAGCTGCCCCTTGTTCGTTAACATTATTTTTGCGTAACGGAATGCTCACCACAAAGTGCGCGCCCACTCTATTCATCGGTTCACCGAGGGTGATGTCCCCTTTGAACGCGCGTATTAACCGACGACTAATCGCTAAACCAATGCCGGTGCCTTCCATTTTCGATTTTGTGGTGAAATTTTTCTCGAATAATCGCGCTTTGTGTTCTTCGGCTACGCCCTGCCCGTTATCGATAACGTGAACTTTAATTTTGTCGTCGGCGTTGCTAGTCTCAACGCGCACGATTCCGGTCGCGCAGCCGGCGTGGGTTTTGCGTACAGATTGCAAAGCGTTACGCAAAAGGTTGGTCATCACTTGAATAAATTCATCTTCGTCAGCCAGTACATTGTCGTTTGCCGCCAGCCAATCGGTTTTGATTGTGATTTGATCTCGAGTCGCGATATCGGCCATAATTTGCACCGACTTCGCACAAACTTTATGTAGTGACATTTCAGTCGGTTCACCACGGTAAGTGCTGAGTGACCGAAACGATGTGACAATGCGGCCAATGCGCTCGGCCTCTTGCAATAAAAATTCTGAGTCCGCGAGCAAGCTGTTAAATTCGGTCAACACATTTTCGGTCACTTGCTTGATGTTGTCTAAGTCTTCATCCCACAGCGATTGTCCGTCTTTCACCGTTGACGGGGATTGCCAGCTCCTGATCAGCTTCTGAAAACCGCCTTCGCTAAAATCTTTTGACCAGCCCATTTTGATATCGAGAAGCACTTGCAACTCTTGTGCGCGGTCTTGCCCGACTCGTGATTTCACTTTATTAAGGCGAGAAATAATTGTCGTGAGCGGGTTCAGCACTTCATGCGCCGCCTGCCCGGCCACTTCACCCACAGCGGCGAGACGTGTGGTGCGCAGCAAAGCTTCTTGCGCTTCTCGGGCGACGCGGTTTTGCGATTCAAGTTCAACGGTGCGCTCTTTCACTTTGCTTTCAAGCTCGCGATTAATTTCTTCAAGCTCATGTCGCGAAGTTTTAAGATCGGCGATCATATTATTGAATGAGTGCGCGAGTTGCGCGATCTCGTCGCGCGACTGCACATCGATGTGTGTGGTGAGGTCGCCGTCGGAGACGCGAACCATACCCTCCATAAGTACGTCGATCGGTTTCGTAAGCGAGCGCGAGAAAAATATGGCCACAATAAATGCGAGCGTCACGATCATAGAGGCGAAAATAAGCGAGTTAAAAACAAGTTTATTCACCGCTCTGAACGCCCGCGCTTCAGAAATTTTCGAAAGCACCAACACTTTGCCGTTAAAAGCATGCGCGTAAGCTGCAAGGTATTTTGTTGAACCCTCGACATATTCAGTCACTTTCTTTTTCACCTGGCTGCGAGCCGCCATTTCTATCAGTTTGTCTTGGCTGTGAGTAGCGGTTGTGTCTTGCTTGGGTTCACCATTGTTTGTGTTAACCGCAGCGCCGTTGTTATCCGCAGCAGCGTTGTTACTTTGGCCAGTCACCGGGCTATTTTTTTCTCTAGCAACAGCTTTACCCGCCACCATCATCGAGGGCTTTGGGTGCGCAAGTATTTCGCCATCGCGTGTGGCGATATAAACTTCGTTAGGTCTGCCCTGCGCGAGTGCCTTGAGTAAACGATCAGCTTTGA
>JAYUVI010000100.1:0-2327 GCA_043754135.1 Bdellovibrionales bacterium
CTCGAATTCGTCCTCGTAGTGGGACTTTCTTCGGTCAATAATATTTCTCCTCATGGGTTACCCTTAATTATTAAGGGTGTTTAGGGGTGACAACGTTCACGCAAAAAAATAGACTGCAAGACATGAACTCACACAGTCTTTTTCGATTCGCCATTACTATCAACAAGCGCGCATTGCAATTCACGCAATTGATAGGCCCTCAACGGCGGCACCGTTTCGCCCCACGCGTACACCGCTTGCACCGAAATGCTCAGATGTTCGGCGATGCGGCGAACTGTTTTGAATGCCTTCAATGCTTCGTGGAGTTTCATGATTAAATTAAACCATGTTTTACAAAATAAAACAAGCATGTTTGTCAATATTGTTTGTAAGCTTTCACTTATGGGTAGCAACTTGGGCGATCGGATAAAAGAAGCCATCGAAAATTCGGGAATCGACCATCGCACCGTCGCGCAACGTTGCGGCGTGTCCGCGCAAGCGGTTTATGCGTGGACGCGGGGCGAAATTAACAATGTTCGCGCCGAGCATCTTTACCCGCTAGCAGACCTTACTGGATTCGAGGCGCGGTGGATCGCTTTAGGCGAAGGCCCCCGCATTGCCCAATTCAAAAATGCTCACGTCGCGCGCGTGTTGGCAGTCATGGAACCTATGCCAGAGTATGTTCAGGCAGAGGCGAGGGCGGCAGTCGAGCGCGTGGTAGAGTTTGCCGGCTCGCTTATTAAAAATATCCCATCGGAGAACAATTCAGCGGATCGCCGCAAAACAACCCAAGAAAATTTGGGCGTGAAACCAGAGCGCAGAGGCCCTTACCGCCGCGCCACCGATAAAAAGGAGAATAAGCAATAATGGGCCGCCAAACATTTCGGTTGGCGAGTAATTTAGTCAGTAGAGATACAATATCTGCGCTTGAAACCCTCGCCCACGAAGCGCGCGACCATATTTTGGTAGGCAGCATTCTCATTCCACTCTATAAAGGTAAACGTTACTTTCCGATCACCACTGGGTGGGCCGCAGACAACTTGACCTTCACCACAGGCGTGTTGGATGTGTGTAAGCTATTGATAACTGAGAAAGCTTTAGCGCAAAGCGTCCTGGATTCTAAATTTTGAACACATTGAAGAAAATACTGAAATACCTGTTGTTAAGTATCTTGGGGCTAGTTGTTATCAGCGTCATTATTACCTCAGTGCGTGAATCCTCCATGACTGCAGAGGAAAAGACAGCCAGAGACGTTGCGGAGGCACACCGCCATCGCATTGGAATCGCCGAGGTTACGTGTCAAATGGCTATCGAAAAGCAAGCACACGATCCAGGCTCGATCCAATGGCTACGCCCAGAACGACAATTTGAATACAATAACCGCGACCACACCCTTGCGACATCAATTCAACCATTCAGAGCGCGTAACGCTATGGGTGCGTTAATTCTAACCGGCACCATATGTCGCCTAAAGCGCGATGGCGATCGCTGGGAAATCATAAAAATGTCAAAAATTCGGTAATATTTTTAGTAAACAAGCTTTACGCATGGGCATTCGCCCATTTTTTTTATAATAAAATTAAAGCATGCTTGACTTTTATTTTAAAACACGCTTTAATCTCTCTCATGCAGCAACGCTCCCAAGAGCTACGCGGCGCGGCACAAACGAGTGCGGACACAAAATAAACGTAAAGGGAATTCATGGAACAGCCAGTAGATTTTGAGCGTTTGCAATATTGGTGTTGTTTTTATTTTTGCGCAGCTCGCGAGGATTTCGTTTATTCGTATGTCGGTCACGACGAAGAAAATGCGAAGGCGTTCCAGAAAAAATACCCCCTTGTTGGCGGTTACGAAACAAACATCGTTCTCATGCAACTCGTTGAGATAAAAAGAGCTTTGATGTTTGAAAATTTGGCATTGATTCGCAAGCAAATCGACAAATTGATCACCCTCGCGGAGGCGGAAAAAAAATCATGAGCACCGTTCTAGATTTCCTAAAAGTCACCCCAGAATCGCTCACGCCGGCGCATACCCCCCCGGTTAGCGCCAAATCCGATGAACTCCTCGAATTTTTCTCGAATTATTTGTTAACCCGCGAGGCGCCGACGCCGCCGAACGACATTGGCATCGAATTGTTAGCGCGCCTGTTTGCCGCGTTGGTGATTGCGTTGTTTTTCTTTTTGGCCATGCAATGATCCTGGAAAAAATAGTCCGGTCGCTGGAGGTGTTGGTGTTCGGCCTGATCCGAACCGTGCAGTACGGCGGCGCGCTGTTGTTGTTTGCGCTCTTTGCTTATTTACTTACGTGCGCGATCTTCGCCAAGGCCGCAAAAGCCGAAAACGCCACCA
>JAYUVI010000101.1:0-4746 GCA_043754135.1 Bdellovibrionales bacterium
CCACACATCAACATTGGTACAATCGGTCACGTCGATCATGGTAAAACTACGCTCACAGCGGCTATCACAAAAGTTATGGCCGAAACACACGGCGGTAGCGTTCTTGCTTATGATCAAATTGACAAAGCTCCAGAAGAAAAAGAGCGCGGTATTACAATTTCTACGTCACACGTTGAATATCAAACGGCGAATCGCCACTACGCTCACGTAGATTGCCCCGGTCACGCTGACTATGTGAAAAACATGATCACTGGTGCCGCGCAAATGGATGGCGCTATTCTTGTTGTGTCGGCTGCAGATGGCCCTATGCCACAAACTCGTGAGCACATTCTCTTGGCCCGCCAAGTAGGTGTTCCTGCGATAGTGGTGTTCATGAACAAAGTGGACATGGTTGACGACGCTGAACTTCTTGACCTTGTTGAACTTGAAGTTCGCGAACTTCTTTCTAAATATGAATTCCCAGGTAACGACATTCCAATAATTCGTGGTTCAGCTTTGAAAGCAATGGAAGGCGACAAGGGCGAAATCGGCGCAGCTGCTCTCTTGAAATTGATGGATGCTGTTGATACGTACATAAAAGAACCGCCTCGCTTAATTGACAAACCATTCTTGATGCCTGTTGAAGACGTATTCTCGATCTCTGGTCGTGGTACGGTTGTTACTGGTCGTATCGAGCGCGGAATCATCAAAGTAGGTGAAGAAGTCGAGATCATTGGTATCCGCCCAACACAGAAAACTGTGGTTACCGGTATCGAAATGTTCCGCAAACTTCTTGATGAAGGTCGCGCTGGTGACAACGCAGGTTGCTTACTCCGCGGTACTAAAAAAGAAGAAGTTGAACGTGGCCAAGTTTTGGCGAAGCCAGGTTCAGTTAAGCCACACAAAAAATTCAAGTGCGAAGCTTACGTTCTCACGAAAGAAGAAGGTGGCCGTCACACGCCATTCTTTAACGGTTACCGTCCACAATTTTATTTTAGAACAACAGACGTAACAGGCGTAACAACGCTGAAAAAAGGCACTGAAATGGTTATGCCTGGTGACCGCGTTGAGATTGAAGTTGAGTTGATCGCTCCAATTGCAATGGAAAAAGAACTTCGCTTCGCGATCCGTGAAGGTGGAAGAACTGTTGGTGCAGGCGTTGTTATTGGTATCGTTGAGTAATTTCAACGTTCAGTAACTCAAGGATGGGGATGCTCTAATGAGTATCCCCATATCATTTTAAAGAGATTGTTTTTTTAAGGATTTACAGCAGGGCAGTAGCTCTAATTGGTAGAGCAACGGACTCCAAATCCGTGTGTTGTGGGTTCGAATCCCTCCTGCCCTGCCAAAAAGTGAAGGATATATGGAAAAGCAGTCAGTAAAAAAAGTTAGCACAATGAGTTTTGTCGGCGCGGCGGTGCTAGCTTATATCGTCGTCAATATGCTCTTTAAAGCTCTCGCTGGTGCTTTTGGTATCGTGCAAAAATGGTACAGCATGCAGATTCTCAACCACGGCTTCCCAATCATAGTGGCCGTGGCGGTGTTCGCCATACTGCAGTTCAATCCTAAAATCCTGACGTGGGCTGAAGAAGTGATTCTTGAAGTGAGTAAAGTAGTTTGGCCATCGCAACGTGATACGGTTGCGATGACTGTTGTGGTTTGTGGTTTCGTGGCTATCGCGTGTCTTTTGCTTTTGGTTATCGACTTCGTGGCACGACATCTCATCCAGATGATAATTTAGTAGAGGGTGGAGCAGTGAGTAATCTAAAATGGTACATCGTCAACACCTACTCAGGTAGCGAATCGACTGCGAAAGCTTCGATTGAAGAAAAGGCGCGTTTAAAAAGTATGGAAGCCGAATTCGGCCAGATTTTGATTCCACAAGAAAATGTGGTCGAACTGGTTAAAGGTAAAAAAGCGACGCGTGCTCGCAAATTTTTTCCTGGTTATATTTTTGTGCAAATGAACTTATCAGATTCCACTTGGCATTTGGTGAAAAGTGCGAGCAAAGTGACTGGCTTTTTAGGTGGCAACAATCGCCCATCGCCAGTGCCTGAAAATGAAGTTGCGCGCGTGACTAAGCAGATGGAGGCCGGTGCCGAACGCCCGAAAGCAAAAATTTCTTTTGCAATTGGCGAAGGTGTGACGGTGGTAGATGGTCCGTTCAATAGTTTTAACGGCACCGTCGAAGAGATCAACGAAGAGAAGGGTAAAGTGAAAGTGCTTGTTAGCATTTTCGGTCGACCTACTCCCGTTGAATTGGATTTTGTGCAAGTAGAGAAAAGTTAATAACCAATAACCTTGTAACGTAGTGGGAGAAAACTAATTATGGCGAAAAAAGTACAAGCCCAGATTAAGTTACAGATACCGGCAGGGAAGGCTAATCCAGCGCCTCCCGTTGGACCGGCACTCGGACAACAAGGCGTTAACATTATGGAGTTCTGCAAGCAGTTCAATGCTAAAACGCAGAGCTTGGGAGACACTGTTATTCCCGTGATTATCACGGTGTATAATGACAGATCTTTCACCTTCATAACGAAGACGCCTCCCGTATCTGTATTAATCAAAAAGGCGCTCAAACTTGAAAGTGGTTCAAAAAATCCAGCAAAAGATAAAGTCGGCAAAATTACGACTGAGCAGATCAGACAGATTGCTCAAACGAAATTGCCTGATTTGAACTGTTTAACCGTAGAGTCGGCTATGTCCCAAGTTTTGGGCACAGCACGTTCTATGGGTATCGAAGTCCCTAACAAGTAGAGGTGAGCCATGGCAAAACAAAAGAAAAGATACGCAGCTGCAAGTAAGCTGGTCGATAACAACGCGACTTATACGGTTGTGAAGGCCATTGAACTCGCTTGCGCGACTGCGACGGCAAAATTTGATGAATCTATTGATGTGGCGATTAAATTAGGCGTTGACCCAACTCAGTCTGACCAACAAGTGCGTGGCGCGATCGCTTTACCCCATGGTTTGGGTAAAAACGTACGCGTGATCGTGTTTGCAAAGGGCCCGAAAGAAGAAGAAGCGAAGGCGGCTGGTGCCGATTTCGTGGGTAGCGACACTCTAGTTGAGAAAATCAACGGTGGCTGGCTTGACTTCGATAAGGCTATTGCGACACCCGACATGATGGCTGTGGTTTCAAAAGTAGCCAAAATACTGGGCCCGAGAGGTCTTATGCCCAACCCAAAAGTGGGCACAGTGACTATGAACGTAGGCGCAACAGTGGCAGCCGAGAAGAAAGGTAAACTTTCATTTCGTGTTGAAAAAGCCGGTATTGTGCACGTGAGCATTGGTCGCAAATCAATGGGTGCAGATAAACTCAAAGACAATTTTTTAATTATGATGGGCGCGCTTATGAAAGCGAAGCCGCAATCAAGTAAAGGTATTTACATGCAAACGATCACAGTCGCTGCAACTATGGGCCCTGGGATCAAAGTCGACGTTGCAAATGCAACGGCGGAGTACACTTAAACAATTTTAACTGTCGCCGTTTGAGACAGCCGGTCGCGCAAGTGAGCGCGAATAATGATCATAAGGTCGCCAGCCGAGACGAGAGCAAGCTCTCCAGTCATCTCATAGAACGCGAACACACCTGAGGAGGTGAAAAAAGATGTCTACACGAGAGCAAAAAGCTCAAGAAGTAGCTGAAATTTCGGAGCGATTTAGTCGCGCGAAAGCAGCATTTCTTGTCGACTTTAAAGGATTGGACGTAGAAAGCATTACGAAGCTTCGGAAGCTCATGCGTAACGCCCAATCTGAATTAAAAGTTGTTAAGAACACTTTGGCCATTCGTGCAGTACAAGAGCACGAGAAATATGGAACGCCATTAAAGGATCATTTCAAAGGCAATAATGCTGTTGTTTTCGCTTATGAAGACGTGAGCGCGCCCGCAAAGGCGTTAGCTGCGTTTGCAAAAGAAAACGAAGCGTTGGTTTTGAAAACGGGTGCAATGGATGGTCGCGGGATGAACGAAGCTCAGATCAAGTATCTGGCGACGTTGCCTGGTAAACCTGAATTGCGCGCGAAACTTTTGGGCACTCTGCAAGCTCCATCACAAAAATTTGTGGCGACACTCAACGAAGTGCCTAGCAAATTCGTACGATTGTTGGCTGCTTACCGAGATCAAAAGGGCGCTTAGTGTTTTTAATGAAGTAATGAATTTTAAATAAATAATTTTTGGAAGGAAAATATATGTCACTCAATAAAGAACAAGTTATCGATTATTTGTCAGCAATGCCGGTTCTAGAATTGGCCGAAATGATTAAAACTCTTGAAGACAAGTGGGGCGTAAGCGCTGCTGCTGCCGTAGGTGTTGCTGCTGGCCCGGCCGCTGGTGCCGCTGCTGTTGAAGAACAAACTGAGTTTTCAGTTATTTTGATCGATGGTGGAGCAAACAAAATCAATGCGATTAAAGAAGTTCGTGCATTAACTGGTCTCGGCTTAAAAGAAGCCAAAGATCTCGTTGAAGGCGCGCCTAAAGCAGTAAAAGAAGGCGTTTCTAAAGACGAAGCTAAGAAGATGCAAGAAGCTCTCGTTAAAGCCGGCGCTAAAGTCGAAATTAAGTAGGTTTTTATTCTAGTTTTTTGACGGTGAGGGCATGTGGCCCTCACCTAATTTTCTTTTGCTATAGGGAGCAAAGAATGAACGGCACCCCAATCACGGCTTCTAATCTTAGACTGCGTCGTAGTTTTGCTAAAACGAAACAATACACAGAGATCCCCAACCTTATCGAACTTCAAAAGAAGTCGTATGAGGCATTTTTACAAA
>JAYUVI010000102.1:0-2246 GCA_043754135.1 Bdellovibrionales bacterium
GTAGCCCAGTGGTCTCATCTCTGGCAGGTCAAACGGGCATCTCACAAAGTTTCGCAACTGGTACAAGTGGCACAGCGCCAGCGTGGAGCTCCGCCAGCAACACGCACACACTCAACATCCCACTCGCGTCGGCCACAAGTGTGTCGGCAGGTTTAATTTCAAAAACCGATTATGATTCTTTCGCGGCTAAACTTTCAACTACTGATGCCACTGACGTGAACACGGTAAGCAAGATAGTGAAGCGCAGTGCGACGGGTGGTTTTGCGGCTGGTGATGTCACATTAACTACTTTAAGTGTTTCTGGCAGCATGGCTGCTAATACTGCCACTGTTTCTGGCAGCACAACTGTAGGGTCTTTAGATTTTACATCTGGTGCCGGCTCGCGAACCATTCAATCGACCACTGCAACTTTAATGGTTATGTCAGGTAGTGATTTGTTTCTTAAACCCGGCACTGCAAATACCGTTACAGTTGGCTCAACCGGCGACGGCAGTGCAACAGTCGTACAGAGCGGCACGGGCAAAGTTAAGATAGGCTCGATGGGCGCAGCATTTACAGCAATGGGTGCTTGCACCACAACAAGCGGAATCGCGAGTACCGCTTGGACAACCATATCATGCACGGGGTTACCAGCTTTAGCGAATATTGCAGTTTCATGCTCTCATGCGAGTGCTAGTTTCGGCATTGGCACACACTGCCGAAGTAGTGGTACCGCCGCGCAGGCCCAATGTACCGCAACTGCCGTAATAAGTTCGGGATCAATCACATGTATGTGGTTACAGCCCTAAGTGTCTGCAACTCAGACCTTAGCCAAGTCGGGTTTTCATAGTAGAATTACAGTAGAACTTTGATAACCTTTCGCGCCTCCATTAAAATTTAAGAATGCCCGCACTCGACGAGTTGTTTCGCTACATGCTGCAAGAAAGTGCTTCAGATTTACACCTGGCCCCGGGTTACCCACCGTTCTTTCGTATCCACGGGCATATGATTAAACTGAACACTGCGGTGCTTACACCTGAAAAAAGTGAACGCATTATTTGTGAAACCATGGCGCAAGATCAACTCCAAATTTTTCGTGAAAATCTTGAGCTCGATTGGAGTTACAAAATACCTGGTGAAGCCCGTTTTCGCGCCAATGCCTTTATTCAAAACGATGGCGTGGCTGCTGTTTATCGGTTGATCCCCGAAAAAGTGAAAACGTTTGAAGAGCTTGGTCTGCCGCATGTTCTGAAACAACTGGCCGATATGACTCGCGGGTTGATCCTCACCACTGGGCCGACAGGCTCAGGTAAATCGACGACCCAGCAAGCGCTGATCCAGCACATCAACATGACTCGCAAAGAACATATTCTCACGATCGAAGACCCCATCGAGTATGTGCACAAGGGCATTAACTGCTTAATTAACCAACGCGAAGTTTTTCGTCACACTCGCTCTTTTGCCAACGCGTTGAAAAGTGCTTTGCGTGAAGACCCCGACGTGATTTTGGTGGGCGAGATGCGCGACGCTGAAACTATTGGTCTGACTCTTACCGCCGCTGAAACTGGCCACCTAGTTTTTGCCACTTTGCATACGAATAGCGCGGCGAAATCGATTGATCGTATTATTGATTCCTTCCCTTACGAACAGCAATCGCAAGCGCGTGTGATGCTGTCGGAAAGTTTGATCGGAGTGGTGGCCCAAACTCTTTTACCGCGAGTTGATCAACCCGGTATGATACCTGCGATGGAGGTTCTCGTCGTCAACTCGGCTGTTCGCAATATGATTCGCGAAAATAAAACGTTTCAAATCCCCAGCGTGATTCAAACTTCTGCAGGTAAAGGTATGATTTCTTTTGAAACTTCAGTGAACGACTTAGTGACAAAAGGTATTGTTTCGCCTGCCACGGCTTCAAGTTTCTTACCCACCGTGGCCACGGCGGCAAAAAACTAATGAGGAGTATCGCGTGACGACCACGCCCCCACAAGACCGCTGGTTTATAGATATACGCGGAAAAGTTCGCCCGACGACCACCAATGAAATTCTCGACGGTTTGATCAAAGGCGATATTAAAGTCATTCACCGAGTTTCTCAAGATCGTGAGAATTGGAATGCAATCTGTAATGAACCCTACTTTGAACAATACGTCAATTACACGATCGGGCAGCTCACGACTGAAGCCACGAAGTATGGTTCAGATGCCGCCAGCGATTCGCAAGTGGGCCAAGCACAATCAGGCTTTCATAATTTAAAAGACATCAAAAGCG
>JAYUVI010000103.1:0-9771 GCA_043754135.1 Bdellovibrionales bacterium
CGAGTGAGCGTCCAACTTAAGATGAATATCGTGCACACAGTGGAAATGAGAGAAACAAATCTCAACATCATCTATCCTTAGACCCGCAAGGTCTAGAAAGGGGTTAGACCCCATAAAGAAACGCCCTTATGCGGTGATAGACTCTTTGCCCCCAACCCGCAATGTAAAACGTTGCGGGTTACTCAAAACCCTTAGGTACTCCAGCCTTGCCCACACGTGAGGGGAGCTCGCGCTCGAGCTTTTCCTCAAGCCAAATTTTGATGGATATTAATTTGTCTAGATCAGCTGACAATTGCACGCCCATACCCTTCAGCATGTACACAAGATCTTCTGTAGCTAAATTGCCCGTCGCGCCCTTAGCGTAGGGGCAGCCACCCGCACCACCGATACTCGAATCGAATGCGCGTACGCCAAGGTTATAGCTGGCGTAAACATTAGCAAGCGAAGTGCCACGCGTATCATGAAAATGCATGGCTAATTTTTTTACGGGAGTCACCCGTTTCAATTTCTTAAGCAAAGACTCCACCTGCGTTGGCGTCGCCACACCGATCGTATCACCAAGACTCACTTCGTATACGCCAAGTTTAAAAAACGCTCGGACGAGCCTTTCAACACGCGACTCAGCTACGCGCCCCTCATAAGGGCAACCAAACACGGTAGAGAGATAACCTCGCACTTTGATTTTATGATAATCAGCCATCTCCATCACTTGTCTGAAACGAATAAAACTTTCGGCAATCGAGCAGTTAATGTTTTTCTTCGAAAAAGTTTCGCTACAAGCACCGAATATGGCGACTTCTTGTATGCCAGATTTTAAAGCGTCTTCCATCCCGCGAGCGTTGGGCACGAGACAACTCAATTTTACATCTTTGGCAATGTGGCCCAGCTCTTGTTCACGCAGCACTTGCTTCGCCAAATCCAGTGACCCTGTCATTTGCGGAATATATTGCGGAGAAACAAACGCACCGATTTCAATTCGCTTCATGCCGGCTTCAGCCAGCTTTTTAATTAACTCAATGCGCGTGCTGACATCGAGAGTTTTTTTCTCATTTTGTAAACCATCGCGCGGCCCGACTTCAATAATACGGACAGCTTCTTTCATTTTTTCGTCACCTTTAGCAGCTGCTGGTTGAGTTCAACGATTTGCCCCACTTCGCAAGACACAGCTTCAACGTGGCCAGCAAAAGGCGCGAGCATGTTATATTCCATTTTCATAGCTTCCATCACTACCAGTGTGGTTTGCGAGGCTACGTCGTCGCCTTTTTTCACATTCACTTTTAAAATTTTGCCTGGCATAGGCGCGAGAATTTCACCCGAAGCATTGGCACCATCACCGTCGCCCAGCTTTTTTGCATCAGTTTTTTGTGGGCGAAGATCTATCACCCACTGTTCGCCATTCACGTGCAGCCAAAGCGACGAACCTATGCGCATGTGGCGTACTTTTACTTTCTCATTATTTATAAGGTAAGTCTCTAGTCGCATATTAGGAACCACCACCGCTCACGCCAGAGCCGCCTTTGCTTGGCGTATACCAAGGGCTAAGGGCCGAAGATTCACCCGCGCTACTGGCCGCGCTCAACGCATAGGCGTTCATCCCTCGTGGGTGCGCCGTCTTCAACTTTTCGGCGAGGGCTAAAATTTCATTCGGCACTTCTTGCTCAGCTAATCCTTGCGCAAAATGTTTTTCAATAAATTGTGTGGTCATTTTACCATCAACGAATTCAGTGTTTTTCATGATCGCCATTAAATAGGGCAAATTTGTCCGAACACCAAAAATCACAGTTTCTTTTAAAGTCTCGATCATTTTACGAATGGCGCGGGGGCGAGTTTCATCCCACACAATGATCTTAGCGATCATAGAGTCATAGTAAGAAGTGACTGAATCACCGGCTTCAAGACCACACTCAAATCTTCGCCCGGGCCCCTGGGGAAAGTGTATGTATTCAATTCGCCCGGTGCTGGGCAATCCCATTTTATACGGATTTTCAGCATACACGCGACACTCGATGGAATGACCGCGCGCAATTAAATCATCTTGTGACCAAAGTAACCCTTGCTCTTGCGCAGTAATAATCTGCGCTTTCACCAGATCTATATTTAAAACCATTTCCGTCACCGGGTGTTCGACCTGTAGACGCGTGTTCATCTCCATAAAATAAAACTCGCCGTCTTGTAATAGAAATTCGATTGTGCCCGCGCCACGATACTTCGCTGTCTGTGCAATTTCTTTCGCGACGGCAGCCATACGGTGACGGAGCTGTCGATCGAGGTAAGCGCCAGGAGCTTCTTCAATAATTTTTTGGTGGCGCCTTTGCACTGAACACTCACGTTCATTCAAATTGAAAACCTTGCCACTCGCATCGCCAAAAATTTGAAATTCAATATGTTTCGCGTGATCGAGATATTTTTCTAGAAATACCGTTTCAGAACCAAAGGCACTCCCCGCCTCGCGACGTGCGGATTGAATGCCTTCTCGTGCCCCTGCTTCTGAGCGCACCACACGTAACCCTCGACCGCCGCCGCCGCCCGTGGCTTTTACAATGACGGGGTAACCTATCTCAGACATTTTTTTAATCAAAGTTTCCTCAGACTGATCTTCGCCCTCATAACCGGGAATCGTCGGCCCACCCGCGCGCTGTACGAGTTGCTTGGCCGAAATTTTATCGCCGAAAAGACGAATGCTATGAGCCGTTGGGCCCACAAAAATAATACGTGCCTTTTCGCAAGCCTCCGCGAAACCCGCATTTTCAGAAAGAAAACCAAAGCCCGGGTGTATCGCATCGGCACTCACGCTTAAAGCGCCTTGAATATTTCGTTCGATATCGAGATAACTTTTCGCGGTTTCTGGTGGACCAATCAAAACGTGTTCATCGGCTAAACGGTACGCTAAAGTTTCGACGTCGGCTTCTGAATGTAATAAAACGGTCTGAATGCCCATGTCTTGGCACGCGCGAATAATTCGCACTGCGACCTCGCCGCGATTCGCAACCGCAAGTTTCGCAATTCGTCTAGACATGCGCAGCCCTTCGCTCACGCAATGTGATATCAACGATAGAACACGCCTTAATCATTCGCACTCCAGTGCCAGGCCGGATCGCGTTTTTCTAGAAAGCTTTTTAAGCCTTCTTGGCCTTCAGCACTCACCCGTCGCTCAGAAATCACTTCGACCGATTCAGTTTTTACCTCTGCTGGAGTCGCCGTACGAATGTAATTGATGAGCCATTTCGTTTCGCGTGTCGCTTCGGGGCCATTGCGCCCAATGTGATTGAGTGTCCGCTGTACAAAATCCTTGGCTTCAAGTTCGCGGCAGACATGTTCAACAAGACCCGCGGTCATGGCCTCATCAGCACTAAAAGTTTGTGCCGTGACCATATAGGCGCGCGCCTTATTAAAGGCCATTTTTTTTGTCACAAAAGAGCTGATCACTGCGGGCACCAACCCTAAGCGCACTTCGCTAAAACAAAATTTGGTGCTGAACTCCGCAATGGCGATATCACAAATCGCGGCCAAACCCACTCCGCCGCCAAAGACATTGCCGTGTAAATAACCAATAATCGGGATCGGGCAATTCGCCGCCGCCTCAAACATATCGTAAAGGGCCGTGGCGTCAGCCATGTTCTGTTGCAAACTGTAGTCGGCGATTGATTTCATCCAAGAAATATCGGCGCCCGCACAAAAACTTTGCCCAGCACCAGAAAGCAAAACCGCACCCGCAAATTTATCTTTGCTCGCCGAATGAAAAAACTGGGTTAGTTCGCGAATCATTTCTGGATTAAAAGCATTGTGCTTATCGGGGCGACTCAATTTCACCGAATAATAAAATTTTTCTTTTTTGACAATCACTGTTGAAGACATTTTTAAAACCTCATGAACGTGCAACTTCTGTCGATTAGGCTAACTATTTCCTGTCTGCGCTTTTACGCGCATCATTTACATCCGGTAAACGCCCTTAGTTTTCTCAGGCCACTTTTTATTTAGACTCGCACTAATCCCCAATGCCAAAACTTTACGAGTGTCGGCTGGGTCGATTACCCCGTCATCCCATAAACGGGCGGTTGAGTAATAAGCTGAACTCTCGCGATCATACTTCGTTGTAATCGGCAGTTTGAAATCATCTTGTTCTTTTTGCGACATCGTTTGCCCACGCTCGGCCAGTTTATCCATTTTCACAGTCAACAGAACATTCGCCGCCTGTTCGCCACCCATCACAGAAATGCGGGCGTTGGGCCACATCCAGAGTTGGCGCGGTTGGTACGCGCGACCGCACATACCATAATTGCCAGCGCCATATGAGCCACCAATCACGACGGTGAACTTCGGCACACGTGCATTCGAAACCGCCATCACCATTTTGGCGCCGTGACGAGCGATGCCGGCATTTTCATACTGTTTGCCCACCATGAAACCGGTGATGTTTTGTAAAAACACGAGCGGTATGCCGCGCTGATCACAGAGCTCAATAAAATGCGCGGCTTTCATCGCACTCTCGCCAAAGAGCACACCATTATTGGCGATGATGCCCACTGGGTAACCCCAAATATGCGCAAAGCCGCAAACAATCGTTGTGGCATATTTCTGTTTAAATTCGTGAAACTCACTACCATCGACAATACGTGCGATCACTTCGCGCACGTCATAAAATTTGCGCGTGTCACTGGGTATAACCCCGTACAACTCTTGCGCGCCGTAAAGGGGCTCTTGCAATGGCTTCACATCTAGCAAAGACTTTTTTGCCCGATTGAAGTGAAACACAATTTCACGAACTTTTGTGAGAGCTTCTTCATCATTTTCAGCAAAGTGATCAGTCACTCCGCTTTTTTCACAATGAACTTGAGCACCGCCCAACTCTTCAGCCGTCACCACTTCTCCGGTCGCCGCTTTTACTAATGGCGGGCCACCCAGAAAAATCGTGCCATTACCTTTGACGATAATATTTTCGTCACTCATAGCCGGCACATAAGCACCACCGGCCGTGCACGAACCCATCACCGCTGAAATCTGCGGCAATCCTTCAGCCGATAACCGCGCTTGATTATAAAAAATGCGCCCGAAGTGATCACGGTCAGGAAAAACTTCATCTTGCATAGGCAAAAAAGCGCCGCCGCTATCAACGAGATAAATACAAGGTAAACCATTCTCGAGAGCGATCTCTTGCGCGCGCAAATGTTTCTTTACTGTGAGCGGAAAATAGGTGCCGCCCTTCACCATGGCATCGTTTGCAACAATCACGCATTCGATATTATGAATAAGGCCAATGCCCGTGTGAATACCTGCGCCCGGACTTTGTCCATCGTACATTTCGTGGGCGGCAAGGGCAGAAAATTCTAAAAAATGTGTGCCCGGGTCGATGAGTGCATTCACACGTTCGCGAGCAGTTAATTTACTGCGAGATTTGTGAAGCTCGAGTGCATCGCGACCACCACTCTGTTCAGCTTTTTTTAATTCTGAACGTAATCGCTCCACGTGCGACATCATCGCTCGTTGATTTTCTAGAAATGTTGAATTTTTTGTATCGATCGCCGAATGAACTGCCGCCATAGTTGTTGACGCCCCGCCCTAATCCTCTATTTTCTGATAGTTTACGATAACATCTTAACGTAACTCAATTCTCTTCTGAGGTTAAGTATTATGAGATATGTCAGCTTAGTTTTAATTGTACTTTTCATGTGGTGGACGTGGTCGGTCGCAAAAAACCCCGCTACTCTCTCAGAAGATGTCCATGTCGGCTTACAAGAAGATCTGCGTCGTGTGATCACTGAATACATTCAAGAAAACCTCGAGGGTGCAACTGATGTTCGTTTCGAGAAATTCTGGACAGAAACTTTAAAAGACAACCAAGTGAAAGCCACATTTTCTTACTCGTTCGACGAGCCTGCTAAGGGCGAAGCCAGTGGCGCCCGCATTGGCGTCGAAGGGTATGCCATTCTCAACCGCGTGAAAGAACAAGATAGCCCCTATGATGTTTGGAGTCTCGACGAGCTCACAGTACAAAACAACCGAGTCATTTTTAAGGATGGCGTGATTGTCAATGGCACGGTTCATACAGATCGATGAAGAGGGTTACTTCGCTTCGTCGGGTTTAAGAATCAGCGACGAAGTTTATGGCCTCTCTTTAATTTCGCACATCCAAGAAAAAAATCGCGGCTTTGTTACTCTGAGTGGGGGCGTCGAAGCTTTTGTAGAGGCCTTCGATGTACCACTTGTCGCACGTCACGTGACTCGACAAAATTCTGAACTCGACAACGACGAGGGCGAGCCTTTCGAGAAAACCAGTTCAAGCAGTTTCACGTTTTCGCCTTTCACTATGTTTTTGCAATTCAACTACGGTTTCATTTCAAGATTCGATGTGCGTTCTTTGGTCACCGACGAGTGGGATCGCTTTCACGGGCGCACCGCCGACGGTTTACCTTTTGTCTTTTCACGACCTGCGCAAATGGAGTTTTTTAACTTGTTAGAAAATTTCGATGACGACGCGATTTGGATCAACGGAGAAAAAGTCGTCGTGCCCTCGATTAACGATGTCGACCGCGCGCGACCACTTTACAAGGGTGAAGCACCACCGGCCGGAGCCCACGTCGACGTCAACACTTTAAGTTTCTGGACCGAGCGCTACGAAAAGTGGACTGAGACTGGCGAAAAACCAGGTTGGGAGTTAGGCGAAGCCGCTAAACCGATGCGCGAGGCTTTGTCACAAGTCAAAATGCCGCGCTCGCGAATTTGTGTTTTGGGCAGTGGCACCGGTTATGATGCTGCTTACTTTGCCTCACAAGGCCACATTGTAACTGCTGTAGATTTAAGCCCGCTCGCAGTAAAACGCGCGCGCGAACTACATGGTGAATCGGCCAATTTAAAATTTGTCGAGGCTGACAGTTTTGCTTTCGCGAAATCATCCAATGGATCGCAACAGTTCGACGTGGTTTTTGAACATTGTTTTTTCTGCGCCATCGACCCCGCCCGAAGGCAAGAGCTCGTGCGCGCCTGGCGATCATTGCTTGTAGAGGGCGGCCACATACTGGGCGTGTTTTTCATTCTCGATCGTGTAGGCGGCCCACCTTACGGCGTCAGCGAGTGGGCACTCAAAAAACATCTACAAAATGATTTCGAATTTCTCTACTGGACGCGATGGAAGACCTCCATCAACGCCCGCTTAGGTAAAGAACTCGTCATTTACACGCGTAAGAAATAATTCTTTGCATGTAAAAATAAACTACTCCGCTTGTTCACAGATGAGAGTTTGCACTACAGATTGCGAGTTGTCCTCGCCAGAAACAGTTGTGATTTCAGCAAGGCCCAAATTATAATATAAAACTACATAGTACTGCCCCACTTTATCAAAGGCACTTATGCCACCTACATGCCCTGAAGCAAACCCAAAAAGTGTGCACAGTTTGCCATCCACATAATTTTTATTGTGATCCTGAAGACGAATTCGCGCATGAGACTGCGCACCCAGCTTCAACGAAGGCTCTAGCAGGACAACTTGAAGCCCAACCTTAACGGCGCTGGTGTAACAAAAATCTCCGTCCTCTGCATTTGCACAGGTGTCTGCATGTACCGTTGTACTCAGCAAAAGCGCAGCAAGGCCCATTAATAATTTCATTTAATCCCCCTTTAAAATTAGATACGCCGTTTTTAATAAAGGCCACTGATTCAGGCAACATGTTTTTTGATTTAAGATTAGATTTGAAAAAAAGCGCACGGCCTGATTTGGCCATGGGCAAAAAATATGCACCACTGACAGTCATCCAACAATAATACCCATCACAAACAAAAGAGAGAGCTTAGATAATTGCTATTTGCTCCTGAGCCAATTTAAAAAGAGCTTGGCGCCAAAAAAAATTGCGATGCGCGCTTATCACGCTTGCGCGTGTCTAGAATAGACATCAAACTCATATCTATGCTTATAGAAGGTGTAAGTGCCTTTACGTCGGCACTCGAAAAAGAACGCATCCCCTATGCTATCATTGGCGGTCTAGCCGTTTTCGCTTATGGCGGAGAGCGCACCACCTTCGATGTAGATTTTCTAGTTCACGGCGAACATCGCGCAAATATATTAAAAATAAGTCATCAATTGGGTCTTAAGGTCGTGCATGAAAACCAAGAAGTTATGCAATTTTCCGGGTCTGCGCAAATTGATGTATTGTTTGCCAACCGCCCATTATCGCAAGATATGCTCCTGCGCGTTCATAAAATCGGAGAACTACCTTACCCCGTTGTAAGGGCGGAAGACCTAATTGCCTTAAAAATTCAGGCTTACAAGAACGACGCTTCCCGCGAGTTTGTTGATAAAGGCGATATTTTAACTCTTATGAAAAATGTCTCGAATTTAGACTTTGACAAAATTAAGCAATATGCCGATCTATTTAGTGCATGGAGCGAAATAAGCGACCTCAAAAAAAGAATCTAACATTTGCTGAGTATTGCGCTCTCATCGATGAGGTACTGAAGCTTACAGGGCGAGAAATCAAGCCTCGGCCCGCTATGAAAACTGAAAATATTAAAATTTAAATTGGGTCGCAGACAAAAAAGAGGGGCCGGTTTGCGATTAACAAACCGACCCCGCAAGCAGAACGCGCGATAAGCCGGATTCTGTCGTGAGCTATCATTCCTCTGGGAGTGTTATTACTAACACCCTCAAGCCATCTACCCGCGAGCAGTGCGAGTCACACCTTAAGCCCGCCTATTTGATGTTGCTCCACACAGAGTTTGGCTGTTTTCACTCCGCCCGCTCCCTCACCAACTCCCGTTCCCGTTGGCGAGATCATAGCTGCGGACATTCTTTCTGTTCCACTGTTCCTCACCTTGCGGTGGGGGGTCGTTAACCCCTGTGTTACTCTATGGAGTCCGGACTTTCCTCCCCGATTTACAAGTCACTTTCGCAACTCAAAAACCAGAGCGATAACTTACGCTTTCTACATGCGAGAGTTGTATCAAAACGAGCCGCTAATGACCACAACGGAGTGGCCGCTGTTCGAGACCCCCGCGACCAAACTCACCACGCCTTCGGCCACAATAACGCCCCGACGGTCTTTGTAACTGTATGAGATTTATATCTTTTTTTACGACCTAGACTAAAGTCCTAACACCCTATCCCGATAAGTTATGCGTGGGAGGGATGGGCCATTTCTATGCAAAGAAGCATGTTTTTCTTTGTGATTCTTGTGATCACCACGCTGTTTCTGATGTATCAGAACTTCGATATGCCGTTTTGATGACTGCCTTGACTTATAGTCATAATTATAGTCATAATAAATCATGTTAAAAATCAATGTGGCGGCACTAAAAGCCGAGCTCTCAAAATATTTAAACTTGGTCCAAAAAGGTGAGCAGGTTATTGTCACATCTCACGGTGAAGAAATAGCTAAAATAGGCCCTGTAGAACCCGTGCAAACGCCCGCCGTGAGCTGGAAGAAATTTTTCGCGAAACACTCGCCTATCAAACCTCAAAAAGCAGGCACAAACGCAGCAAAACTCATTCGACAAATTCGAGATGAGGATTAATGCTTTATTGGGATTCTTCAGCGCTAGTCGCCTCATTAATTCTTGAGCATGACACTGATTTAGTACGATCTCACATTATAGAACTCGGTGAGGTTAAGTCGTATTCTTCTGTGATCACTTTGCTAGAGGTCGAATCGGCGCTACAGCGTCGACAATTAGAAAAAACTTTAACCGCGGCGGAGGCTAATCAAGCGCGTTTAACTGTGGCTCAATTTCGTCAAAATACTCATTTAGTTCCGTCAGACCAAACGGTGATTGATATCGCTCTTC
>JAYUVI010000104.1:0-2453 GCA_043754135.1 Bdellovibrionales bacterium
GCTTTTGACTGCGCCTGTAAACTTATTAAAAGACGATTTGTGCAGCCAACTCCACAAAAGTGTAATGCCGTACGTAATGCCAATTGAAGCCCCTGCACCCTCAGCAAAATCTTCTTTCACATAATCCAATTGGTCATAGCCTGCGTATTTGAGATTAGAAAAGTTATAGGAATTGTAATAGCGAGAGTTCAAAGTTTGAAATAAAAAGTAAATCGCGCCTGACGAAAGAGGGTCAAGGTAGGTGACGGCCGCCAGCGTTTCGGCCTTATTATTGTATTCAGGAATTGTGCCTTTGAATAATTCATTGAGTACATCGACTGCAGCTTTGATCAATTCACCTGTTGCGATTTTTTTATCAGATTCGTCGATTTCTCTTTTGTAAACGGCAAGTTTGTCAGAGTCGGAGACAATCGCTTTGACTTGGGTCTCTATACTGGCTTTGCGTTCTTCATCAAGCTTGGCCTCAAATAACTTGAAGCTGCCTTCGTGGGTTTTTAAAGCCGTCATTAAAGCCCGTTCGATGTCTTCGCCGGGGTGTCGTTCGGCAACGTAGACATCCATAAATTGACGAAGTTTTTGGTCAAAAGGCGAATCTTCAAGAGAGTCGCCACTATCGACATCAGTGCCTGGTATGAGCGGTCCAATGGCGCTGGGAGCCTGAGCGGTTTCTTCTGCCGGAGTCGTCTCTTCAGCCGATACTGAAAATGAGGTCAAAGGCGTCAAGGCAATGGCAAAAATTTGAATAAGGCTAATTAATCGTTTGAGTATCATGGAGCCGCCTTTCCAACCAAGCGGCCAGAAGTCGCCGCGGCTTCTTGGATGCTAATAAGTCCATCTATGTCACCTCGGCCGTAAAAAGTGCGCGCTAGGGATTGCAGGTAAGTCGGATTACCTATGCCTGGGTGAATCTGCTGAGCTAAGAATTGAATCAGATCATCGTAGGCTTTTTCAGCATTTCTAATTTCGCCAGCAGAGCCGTTTTTGCGAATAGTCTTTAACGCTAATTGCAAGCGTGTAGCCGATAATTCTGGAGTTATTTTCGTGGCTGGGTCCCACTGAATACGTAAGTCTCGCAATAGATCTTGGCGTCGTTCTAAATCACGAAAGAAAACCCGTTTAAGTGATTCTTCTGCGGTTTGCAGCTCCCCTGTTGTACTTGCAGCAGTGAATTTCGCTAAACGGCTTTCGACAGATACGAGAGCTGTCACCGCTTTACTCATAAAGAAATAGTTGAAGCCTAGAATAGCCACCATTTGCCAGAAAGTTTCTGTTACTTGTTCTTGAGCGTGCTCACTTTGATTTCTGTAAAGCGTGTCTTGCTGTTCGTATTTGACTGTCGAGAGTAAACTTATTTGTCGATTAGCCATGTTGGCCGCAGCTGCATACACTCGCTCGTCTGGTAAAGCATCCGCTAGATATAAATGGCGTAATTCGCCGGCATTGTGCTGGGCCACAGAATCACGGTTATTGTGAACCGCCATGTGGGTAATACTCAAAGGTATGAAAGTAGCAAAAACAAGGTTACCCACTTCAGCCGATCGACGATGAACTCTGTCGGCTACATTGGCCGTGCGTGCAAGAATTTGCATACGCGAAACAAGCGGGATGCTCGGCAATGTCCAGAGCGGGTTTTTGGCGAGCACAGGTGGTAAGTAACGTGCCACCAATAGCCCCAAGAAAAAAGTGTACCAGGCAAATATGCCGTGGGCGTAGTCATCCCAAATTCGTTTTGGTGAGCCGTGATCATCAGTGCGGCCCACCACGCGATTTTGCCATTCATCGTGGGTCTGAACGAGGCTGGGGTACGGTTGTAATAATTCTTGTAGTAACGTCGAGCGCGACATAACGTCTTCAACAGCGCCGGTCGGGTCCGTCTGCAAAAGGCCTGTCATTTCAGTTTTAAGTCGCTCGTTAGACTTCTTAATAGCAGCTTCCATAAATGGTCGCGCAGAAGCTGCCGATGTTTGTTTAGCGACTTCTTGAAAAACATAAGGCAAGTCCTTGTCGTCTTTATCTGTCGGGTAACGCTCTTGTAAGAAACGAAATGATTCAATTTTTTCTCGCGCTAGGAACCATCGGTATTGAGCCATTATCTTTTCGTATTCTTCTTCGCTGACGTCACCGTCTTCATCTGTCGCGGCAGCACGAAGAGCGTCTTCCATTTCTTGCATGTTTTTGGGAGTGTGTGAAAGTTTAAGACCCATGATCGCGGCGGTCTTATTCATATTCACGCAATCTTCACGAAATTTGACTTTCGTAGCGTAGTCTGAGCCGCCTGCGCCTAACCAACTTTTTGCTGACTCGTAAGTTCTAGCTAAGATATTGGGAGTATCAGCTTTTTTGGCTTTTGCTGCATTTGCGTCTTTTGCTTCTGTTGTTTCTGCTGTTATTGTTTTGACTGCAGTCGACGAGGCTTTTCCAAAAGAAGCTTTGGCATCGGCGTATTTGTTGCT
>JAYUVI010000105.1:0-6399 GCA_043754135.1 Bdellovibrionales bacterium
TAAATGAGGTAAACATGAGCGCAACAAATTTCCCAAAAGAAAGAACTCTATCTGTCATAAACATGCAAGATCGAATAGGAAAAACATCTTCTCTTTCAATAGGAAGAACTATATCTGTCTTAAACACGCAAGATGTAATAGGAAAAATATCCTCCCTTTCAAATGAAGAAATCGAAAACTTTCTGCGCCTAAAAACCGCAGCAGAACGAAAGCTGACGTTAGAAGTGATCGAGTTACTTGAAGAAGTCGATCGACGAAAGCTACACGTTACCCGCGGTTACGGCTCTCTTCTCGAATACTGCGTTCGCGAGTTAAAATATTCAGAGTCGAGCGCTTACCGTCGAATTTCTGCAATGCGAGTGGTGCGCGATGTGCCTGAGGTCAAATCAGCTTTGCAAAAAGGATCTCTCAATTTAAATACTGTCGCGCAGGCTCAAACATTCTTTAAATCAGAAGAAAAACTACAAAATCAAATGAGCAGCGAACAGAAACAAAATGTTCTACGGGCTCTGCACGATAAAAGCGCGCACCAAACCGAGCGGCTACTTGTGGAAATTTCACCGGCTAGTGCGCCCGTGAAGAACGAAACTGTTCGTGCTATTAAAGGTGAGCGCACGCAAGTTACGCTCGTCCTTTCAAAAGAATTGGCTGAAAAAATTGAAAAACTGAAAGGCCGTCTGTCACATCGAGTACCGAGCGGCCGCTATCTCGATTTACTTGAGTATTTGGTTGATAGCTCGTTGAAAAAATTTGAAGGGAGAATAAAGAAAAGTCTCGATGCTACCCACACAGAGCCTGTCGCAAGCAAAAGTAAAGTGGCTCTACCTAATGATATGGTTTTGAAAATTGAAACGAATCCTCATCACGAAGCGACACCGACGCCGGTGTTGCCGGGCGGTATAGTTACGTTGGCGGGCAAAACTAAAAATAGAATAGACAAAACGCTGCCGAAAAAAATCAAATCTACTCTCAGCTCGCCAACTACTCTTAGCTCGCAAGCTACCCTCAGCTCTTCAATGAATCGATATCCCGACCAAACGCGCTCACGCTATATTTCGCAGGCCGCGAGACGATTAGTTTGGCAAAGAGCACAAGGCCAATGCGCTTACACAAGTCACGAAACCGGTCATCGCTGTGCGCAGAAGAAATTTCTAGAGATCGACCATATTCACGCTTTCGCGAAAGGCGGCAAAAGTACCATTGATAATTTGCAGCTTCTCTGCGACGTGCATAATAGGCGAAAGGGCTAAGCAAGCCTCACAAAAAAACGGTTTGAATATTAATGTAGCCTGCCAAGAATAAGCTAAATGCAAGGATTCGATGACCTACAAAGGGCCGTCGCACAGATGGAGCGGCACGCGAGCGGGAAATGAGAGCGCACGGGCCGTAGGAACCGCTCCGATTGCGAATGAGTAATCCGCCAGATAACGTATTCTTAACCCTTTACTCCACAGTCACAGACTTCGCCAAATTTCGTGGCTGATCCACATCATTCCCCAGCGCACAAGCCACATGATAGGCCAGCAACTGGAGAGGCAACGTTTGCAAAATAGGGTTAATCGTCCACTCCGCTGCGGGCAGAGTTAAATAATGCTTACTCAAACCGCGCAGACGCTCGTTGCCGGTCGTGCCGACCGCGATGACTTCGCCACCGCGGGCCTTCGCCTCTTCAAGGTTACTAAGAGTTTTTTCGTACAAACGATCTGATGGCGCAAGCATCACGATGGCCATGCGACTATCGATTAATGCCAATGGGCCGTGCTTCATCTCACCAGCGGCGTAGCCTTCCGCATGCACGTAAGCCAGTTCTTTCATTTTCAAAGCGCCTTCGAGCGCAACCGGAAAATTCACCCCGCGCGCCATGTACAAAAAGCCTTTGTAGTTTTTCAAAGTGTCCGCTGCTGCTGCAAAAAATTTGTCGTAAGTAAGAACTGTTTCCATTTGCGCAGGAGCTGCAAGTAAAGCTCGTACATAGCGCTGCTCAGCGGCCTGAGCCAAAACTTTTTTCGACTTCGCCAATTGCAGTGCCACTAAGTTAATCACCGCTAAAGTACAAGTGAACGCCTTCGTACTCGCCACACCCACTTCAACGCCAGAATTCATATACAAGTGACCGTCAGTCTCGCGGTCTATCGTTGCATTCTTCACATTGCAAATGCTGAGACAAGGTACACCCTTTTGCTTCAGCATACGCACAGCCGCTAGAGTATCGGCCGTCTCACCGCTTTGTGAAATAAACAAGGCGATAGAATTAGGCGGGACAATCGGCTCACGATAACGAAACTCACTCGCAATATCAGTCTCAACTGGTACCTGCGCCAGCTCTTCAATTAAATATTTACCCACCATACCGGCGTAATTAGAAGTGCCACAGCCAATAATAAACACACGCTCAACGCTAGCCCATTTATCCACTGACCAGCCGGCGCAATCAACCTTCACCGTGTGATCAACTAAATTCACATGCGGAGCCACTGCGCGAGCTACGGCCTGAGGCTGTTCAAAAATTTCTTTCAGCATGAAATGTGCAAAACCTGATTTTTGCGCGCGCTCTTCAGTCCAATCGACCGTCACAACATTTTTCTGAATGCTTTTACCTGCGTCGTCATAAAACTGAAACGACTCACCTTTCACGTGCACGACCTCAAAGTCTTCGAGGTAAATGACTTTCGCGGTGTAGGGGCGAATAGCTTGAATATCGCTCGCGATAATCACAGCACCCTGTGCAGCGCCCACTATGAGAGGGGGACCATTTTTAAACGCCACCATTTCGTCGGGGAAATTTTTTGAAACCGCTAAAATTGAATAAGCACCACGCAAACGCGGCAAAATTTTAAGAACAGCTTCCAACAAACCTGTGCCTTTCTCAATTTCATGTGAAATTAAATGCGCCACTAATTCACTATCAGTTTCGGATTCAAATTTAGTGCCTTGACCGAGCTCTTCACGCAGCTCCATGTAATTTTCAATAATGCCGTTGTGAACGATGCTCACTGTGCCCACAGTGTGCGGGTGAGCATTGCGCTCAACCGGAGCACCATGTGTCGCCCAGCGAGTGTGCCCAATACCTAAGTGACCATCAAATTTTTCATTTTCTAATTTCGCTTGGAGGACTGAAAGTTTGCCTTCGGCACGAATACGTTTAAATTCACCCTGGTGAAGAATGGCAACACCCGCGCTGTCATAGCCGCGGTACTCAAGAGATTTTAGCCCATTCACAATTACATCTTTGGGGTTTTGCGGACCATAGTAACCAACTATTCCACACATACATTCACCCTTTCGCTTTCACTGAAGCGTTGGTTTTTATTAACGATGCGTCCGTCGCAGTCGCCGAGGCGCTCGTCTCACTAGAAGATGTACTCGGTGATTTCGCTGTGTAATTTTCTTTCACGATTTGGCGACCGCGCGCCACTGCAAGTGCATTCGCCGGAACATTTTTCGTAATCGTCGAGCCACTGCCAATCACCGCATTATCGCCAATTTCGACAGGCGCGATAAACTGCGTATCTGAACCCACAAAAACATTTTTGCCTATTTTAGTTTTGTACTTTTTGTGATCGGCTGCATAGTTACAAGTGATCGTGCCACAACCGATATTCGTATTGGCGCCCACTTCAGCATCGCCTAAATACGTTAAATGCGAAGCTTTTGCGCCATCACCAAACTTTACCTTTTTCATTTCAACAAAATTGCCGACTTTGGCTTCGCGACCGATTTCAGTTTCTGGGCGTAAATGTGCATATGGTCCCACCACAGCTTTAGTGCGAATTAAACAACCTTCGAGATAAGAACCCGCCTTAATCTGCACGCTGTCTTCACAAACGGCGTTGTGCAAAAAACTGTGTGGTTCAATGACGCAAAATGAACCTATGCGTGTTTGGCCTTTTAAAAAAGCGCCCGGGTAAATCACCGACGACGCTCCGACTTGCACGGTGTCTTCAATGTAAGTGTTGCGGGGGTCAAGAATCATCACTCCCTCAGCCATAAGCTCTTTCGCTTTGCGGAGGTAAATACGTTTTGTCGCATTGGCTAATTCTTCTTGTGAATTTACACCGACAGCAATGTGCGACTTCAAAGTCAATGTGCTCACTGGCAAACCACCGTCGATGGCGAGAGAAATAATATCGGTGAGATAAAATTCTTTCTGCACATTCGCGTTCGAAATTTGCGGCAGCATTTGTTTAAGTAAATCAGCGTCAAGCATGTATATGCCGGTGTTGACCTCTTTGATTTTCAAAGCTTCGGCCGAAGCATCTTTCGCTTCAACAATCGCGCGCAAAGAACCTTTGTCACGAACGATCCGGCCATAGTGGCCCGGGGTTTTTACTTTCGCCGTCACCAGCGTAATACCACCGGGTCCATTCGCAAACTCTTCGTAAATACGTTTAATGTCGCCGACATTGATCAACGGGTGATCACCATTCAAAATTAAAACGGGACCATTTAAGGTATCGGGTTGTGCCGCTTTCACCGCATCGGCTGTACCTTTTTGTTCGTGCTGCTTAAAACATGTGGCACCTGCAGGCTCGACAACCTGACGCACTAAATTCTCACCGAAACCCACTACCACGCGAGTCTCAGCTGCTCCGGCCGCTTTCGCCACCTGCACAATGCGCAAAAGCATGGGCACACCAGCAACGGGGTGAAGCACTTTTGGCAAACTCGACTTCATACGAACGCCTCGACCAGCCGCCAAAATTACCACTGAGAAAGAATTTTTTTTCATAGTTAAATAGAATTACGTCGCACCCCCGCAAAGGTCAAGACAAGACCCTGCGAACTCGTTATCATTAGAGCATGAAAGTCATCGAAATTTCTCACTGGGCAAGCTCGGCTGGTGAACGCAAAATTTCACTCTACAAGTCGAGTGAAACTCCACAAAACCCCATCTTGTTTATTGGTGGAGTGCATGGTGATGAACCCGAAGGCGTAACTCTCGCGACCGCAACTTTGAATTGGCTCAAAGAAACCTGTGAACAAAAAACAACAGAGGGAAAAACCACGCTGTGCCCATGGGTTTTGATCCAATGTTTAAATCCCGACGGCTTCGCCAAAAATGAACGCACCAATGATCACGGTGTCGATTTGAATCGCAATTACCCTAGTCGTGATTGGTCGCCTGAAGCCAAAAAACCACGTTACAACCCAGGCCCGCAACCCGCAAGTGAACCTGAAATAAAAGCGCTCATCGCACTCATAGAAGAAATTAAACCACGAATTATTATTCACTGCCACTCGTGGGAACCCTGCATAGTCTACGCCGGCGCACCCGCTATGAACGACGCCAAAATTCTCAGCGAAGTCTCGGGTTACGAAATGCGCAACGACATTGGCTACCCTACGCCGGGTAGCCTCAGCCAATACGCATGGGTCGATCACAAAATCCCCGTCATTTGCATAGAAGAGCAAGAGCATATTGCTCTCGATAAAGTTTGGCCTAACTTTGGTGAAGCTATAAAAAAAATATTTAATGATCATTCGCCACGAGGGCTCGCCTAATGGCCAAGACTCGTGCAACGAAATCTCCAGCTAATTCACAGTTGCAAGTCGATGCTTTTCAAAAAGGTTTACTCGCGGCCCACGCAGCGCAATCAGTAGGTGAAATTGAAAGCGTGCTGCTGCATTCACTTGCTAAAGGCTTTCAACTCGCTTGGGTGCGCGTATTTATGCACTCAGGTGAGCATATCGAAGAACAATTGCGGCGATTACACGGACAAACATTTCTCACGGTGCCACTCAAGCTCGGCGCGCAACAGCTGGGTAAAATTGTTTTTGCCCGTAAAATTCTAGCTGAATTCAACAGCAAAGAAAAAAGGGCCCTTCTACAGCTTGCTGACAGCGCAGCTCTCACGATTGACCACCTCACAAAACTTGATCAAAGCGAAAATTTAAAATTGCAATGGGATAGTACCTTCGACGCAATTTCAGAGCCCCTTTGCCTCACCGACGAACGATTCAATATTTTACGTACCAACAAAGCTTTCCTTCAGCTTGTGGGTAAAAAGCATGCACAAGTGGTGGGCCTCAATTGTTTCGCCGTATTTTTAAGGAGTGCCACACCGACGCAGTTGCAATCCACGACTCACGCCTTCGTACTCGAGCGCAGCAGTAAAGGAGTCAGACACTCTTATGAAGTTTCAACCCAAAGAATTTCTACGAAAACTCGCGGCGGCAATATTTTACTCACTATTTTCCGCGATATAACTGCACAAAAGAAAATCGAGCGGCAGATTTTTGAGTCTTCCAAAATGGCCGAGCTTGGCACAATCGGTTCAAGCATTGCTCACGACATCAATAACCCGTTGGGGGGTATGCTTAATTTTTTGCAACTCATTCAAATCGATTTGCCAAAAGAAAGCCCCATACGCGAAGATATTTTGCAAATGGAACAAGCTG
>JAYUVI010000106.1:0-2275 GCA_043754135.1 Bdellovibrionales bacterium
GCGTCGATAGTCACTTTGAGATTAGTGTAAAAGAAAATGCCACATATCGCTGAAAAACCAATTCCTATCAAAAACAAAAATACGATGTATTTGACTTGAAAGCTGGGGTTGATCCAAACGCTTCTGCGAAAATTTTGCTCAGGCCAGAATAGGCTGCCGTCTTTGATGAGTGAATAAATGATCATGACGTAGCCGATCCATTGAACAGCATCAGCCACGTTAAAAGCGGGAGTCGATTGTGCGAGCGAACCGATGAGTAAGAAATCAGTGACCGCGCCACGCATGATGCGGTCGGTGACGTTACCGAGAATGCCACCGAGAAGAATGGACATGCCTAAGCGGAGCACCATCGCTTTTATTGGGATCATATGTTGTAAAGCTAAGTAAATGAAAAAGAGAAACGCGCCACCAGTAGAAAGTGAGACGACTCTTAACACTGGTGGGAGTGAAGAGAATGTGCCCAACATCGCGCCAGGGTTATAGTGTAACACTAACCCGAAGGGTCCCCAGAATTTGAGACCCATCACGTATTTGGCTGCGGCCCACTTGGTTACAAAGTCGATGGACCAGATGGCGAGCATTATGCCTAAATTCAGATACCAATCACGCTTAGTCATTGTATTATGAAATAAAAAGTATGATCAAAAGGCAAGCTCTCTTCATCGTCGTTTCTATTTTCACGTCGCAAGCCGTGCTCGCGGCAAACAATATCGTGCAAGAGATCGACAAGCTGGTCGAGTCGAGTCGTTTGAAAAAAGAGCAACTGGGTCTGGTGTTGCAAGCGCCTGATGGTACCGTTGTGTATAGCAATAACTTAGATAAAAAATTTATTCCCGCTTCACTCACAAAGTTGATCACCGGTGCCGCGATTTTAGAAAAAATGCCGGTCGGGTATCAATTCATTACCGAAATTTTAGCCGAAGAAAAAACCATTAAGAACGGTGTTTTGGTCGGCGATTTGTATTTGCGCGGCAGTGGTGACGCAGGGTTTGTTTCTGAGTCGATGTGGTTTTTGGTGAATGAATTTAAGCGTGCGGGCATCACTGAAGTCAAAGGCTCCATCGTGACCGATGATTCACGCTTCGACAATATTCGTTTCGATGCTAGTCGTGATCAAGAACGCGTCGATCGTGCTTACGATGCGCCGATTGGTGCTATGACTTTCAATTGGAGTGCTGTGAATATTTTTGTTCGCCCAGCAGCAAACAGTGGTGAGAAAGCCCGAGTTTTTGCTGACCCCGACAATAGCTATGTTCACATCGTCAATGGTGTGAAAACGGTGAGCTCGGGTAAAACTAAGGTGAATGTGAGCAACGTCGCTGTTCGTAAAGGCACTATTAATGACAATGGCGTTGAAGAAGTCGAAGTGAACGGTGAAATCGCCGTCGGCGCGAAGGAGTTTGTCGCCTACAAGAGCATAACTCAGCCTGAGATCTGGGCTGGCGCACAGCTTATTGAATTTTTGAAACAACGAGGCATTAGAGTGAGTGGCGGGGTCAAGCGCGGGGTCACTCCATCTAGTGCGAAAGTACTGGCGCAGTTTAAAAGTCGGCCGATTGCCGAGTTGGTTGGCGGAATGATGAAATTCTCGAATAATTATATTGCCGAAATTCTCACGAAAAATCTGGGTGCACATTTGAAGGGCGCGCCGGGTACAATGGAAAAAGGGATCGAAGCTATTCGTGCCTATATGAAAGAAAGTGGGCTGACGACAGCTGAAATTTACAATCCGTCTGGGCTGAGCCGTAAAAATCGTTTTAGTCCGAAAGATTTTCTGGCGGTACTCGCCAATATTAAAAAAAGTTTTCGCATTTACCCTGAGTACTTAGCAAGTTTGCCCATCGCGGGTGTCGATGGCACTTTGAAAAATCATTTGGGGCGTGATGACCAGGATGGTCACGTACGAGCGAAAACTGGCCATTTGGCGGGTGTGTCGGGTCTGGCTGGTTTTATCAGTGGTAAGAACGGACAAATTTATTCTTTCGCATTTATATTCAATGGTGCAGGCGGCGATGATCCTTATCGCGCTTCTGAATTATTCGATGCTATAATTTTAAAAGTACTCAAACTCGAATTTTAGGATTTTCACTTGAAAAAAGGCCGTAAGCGCCACCTTAAAAAAAGTGGAACGGAGGATTCTATGCGAAAGAGCGCCATTGCGGTTATTTTGTTGAGCCTGGTCACAGGAGTGGGTTTTGCTCTGGGTTGGTCTGAGCCTTCAGCTTTGCGATCAGTTGAAAACTCGCCAGCTACGGCTGGTGGCCCGAGCGCTAAC
>JAYUVI010000107.1:0-3955 GCA_043754135.1 Bdellovibrionales bacterium
TTCTGAAGCGGCTCTCGTGCAATCTTAAAATCTGCGTGTGGCTCAGCAAAAAATTTTTGATCTTGAAGAAGAAATACAACGACTGCGCGCCGAGAATGAAAAACTCGCAGCGGCGGGCGACACTTTTAGACGACGGTCTGACGAGTTGGCGGCAGAAAACGACATGAAAACGCGTAAGCTTGAAGAAGCACGTGAACGTTTTGAGAGCGAAAAAGAAATTATAGAGACTTCAAATAAAGTTAAAGAGCGTGAAAACAAAGAAATGAAAATGAGAATCGCGGAGTTTGAAACACGCCTCTCAGCAAATTTACAAAAGATTCGTGTGCGTGAACGCGAATTGGAGAATCGTCTTGAGTTGACAAAAATGGAGTCTGTCGCCGTCGTGCGCAGTAAAGATGAAACCATGCTCGAGTTGAAGCGACAAATCGATCAGCTCTCGATGGAGCTTGAGAATTACCGCTCTAAGGGTCACGAACTCAACCGCCAAATATCGACAAATCAAGAGACCATGCGCCGTACGGTTAAAGCGTTGCGTTTGGCTCTCAGTTTGCTTGAAGGTGGCTCCGATGAATCTGAAAATTTGAAAAAGGCCAAGTAGTATGTGGATGGACGTGGTCATAAGAAAAATTCTAGGTTTTAGTGGTGAGAATCTACGGCACTACTTCGATGACCTTGAGTTAGACAAGGTCATACCGCGCTTGCTGCAATTTGTTTTTGAGCGGGCGAAATGTGAAAACATCACTTGGGTAACAGCGGCAGAATTCGACCGCGTGAGACTGAGCGAATCCAGCGAGAACCCGCTAAAAGGTGAAACATTAGTCGACCGCCATTTGAAGGTGCAGTCAGTTAAGTCGGTTGATGACGAGCTTCTGTACCAAGTGATTTCACAATTTACAGAAAAGGCGTCGATGCCGGCGGCCGCTCATGTGAACGGCCACACTTATGTTTTAGTCCCGATCAAATCTGTGAAGACGCATGAGCCAATTGCTTATTTGATTTTGCATCAGGTGCTGTCGGTTAAGCCTGAAAAAGTGATGGTCAAAATTTCTCGAGACATTTCGTATATGGAGAAACACATCGGCTTTGCCATGCAGTTTTGGGAGGCGCAACAAATGTCTCTGCATGACGACCTCACCAATCTCTATAATCAAAAGTATATGATGCCTGTACTGGAAAGTGAAATCGCACAGGCGCAACGTGAGCAATCGAAGTTCACCGTTCTATTTATGGATATCGACTACTTTAAGGCAGTCAACGATACTCGTGGGCACTGGGTCGGTTCAAAATTACTTGTTGAGGTTTCACGAATTTTAAAAGCGAACCTTCGCCGCTGTGATTACGCCTTTCGCTTCGGTGGTGATGAATTTGTGGTGGTTCTGCCGCAAACAGATACTGAGGCGGCTATCCCCGCAGCCGAGCGTTTTCGCAATGCTATTGAGAAAACCAATTTCATTATCGATGGCGAAGAGTTGCAACTTACGTTGAGCATCGGGCTAGCGTGCTTCCCGGATCACGCCCGTACTTACAAAGATATTCTACAAATTGCCGATGCCGCTATGTACAGCGGAAAAATAAAAAGTCGCAACATAGTGTTTGTAGCAAGCTGATGAAGAAAAAAATAAAACTGGTCGTAAGCGACCTACATCTCGGCGCCGGAAGATTTTTAGAGGACGGTCGATTGAACCTTCTCGAAGAATTCTATTTTGACGAGCGATTTTCTGAGTTTTTGCATTTCTACACCAGCGGCACGTGGGGCGAGTTTGAAGTGGAGTTGGTTCTCAATGGCGATATTTTTAATTTTCTGCAAACTGATTACAAAGGCCACTATTTGACGGTGATCACCGAAGATATCACACTCGATCAAATACAACGTATTGTAAAGGGTCACCCGTTCTTCTTTAATGCTCTGAAAGATTTCGCAGCAAAAGGACATGAAATCACTTTTGTAGTGGGGAACCACGATCAAGGTATGCTGTGGCCAGCTGTGCGCAACTATTTGAATGAAGTGGTTGGAATTCAGATACGTTATAAAAACATTGTTTATCACTTTGATGGCGTGCACATCGAACATGGCAATATGCATGAAGCAGCGAACCGCACGGACCCACGCAAATTTTTTATTAAAAAGGATTTACCAGAACCAATTTTAAATTTACCTTTTGGATCCTACTTTTTTGTAGAATTTGTTTTGAAGGTGAAGCAAAGTCACCCGTATGTCGACAAGGTGCGGCCCTTCCGCTCCATGGTGCGTTGGGGTTTGGTGTACCAAACTTGGTTTACAATTCAGCAAGCATTTAGTCTTGTGGCCTATTTTGCGAAAAGCGTTTTAACTCCTAACCCGCGCAAAATGTGGCGCTTTCGTCGGTTACTAAAAATATTCTTAGAGAGTGCGATCTTCCCCGACTTAAGTGAGTCGGCTCGGCGCATATTAAAAGATGAGCGCGTTCATACCGTGATTTTTGGCCACACTCATGTTTACCAATACCGCCAATTTGCGAATGACAAAGAGTATTTCAACACCGGCACCTGGACAGAGGTCACGTCGCTCGATATGTCGTCTTTGGGGCGTATCACTAAGCTGACTTATGTTCTTTTAGAATATGCAGAAGATACAAGCGCTCGACCTCGCGGACGATTAAAGGAATGGCGTGGTTACCACCGAATTGAAGATGACGTAGCAGTGTAAAACGCTTTAAAATAGAAAGAAGATATGGCAGCAGGCGAACATAAAAAAGTATCGGTCGATGACGCCGACACGCAAGATGAAATCACGCTTGATAAAACAAGTGTGGTTCAGAGCGACACGTTTAAAGTGCGCATTGCCCAAGCGGGTGAGGCGCCCCCGTGTTTAGTGTTGCTTGTGGGGCCAGCGAACGAGGTTGGTCGTCAGTGGCCAATCGAAGCTACTGATTGCATTATTGGGCGTTCGCCGACGGTGAATGTGCATGTTGAAGATCGTAGCGTGAGTAAGTCGCATGCGAAATTGACTATGTCGGCTGGTGAGGTTTCGATTATTGATCTTGAGTCGACTAATAAAACTGTGATCAATAGTAAAATTCTACCGTCGTTACAGCCGCAAAAATTGAAAAACAATGATCAAATCAAAGTCGGCAATATTATTTTTAAGTTTCTAGAGCGCGGTAATATAGAAACTGTTTCAGTGGCGCAAACTTTTAATAAGGCGTTGATTGATCAGCTGACCGGCATTAATAACCGCGGTGCTTTGAATGTGCAAGGTGTTGAGCTTTTTAATAAATCGCGTTTACTGGGCAGTCCGCTGAGCGTGATTGTTTTCGATATCGATTTTTTCAAAAAAGTAAACGATGGCCATGGTCACCCCGCTGGCGATTATGTTTTGAAAGATCTTTCTCGCGTGGTGCGCGACAGTCTCATTCGCGGAAACGATTATTTCGCCCGTTACGGTGGCGAAGAATTCTGTTTGTTGTTATTGGGCAGCCCGCAAAAGCAAGTCGAAGAAATTGGCGAGCGCATTCGTCGAACAATTCAAGATCACCGTTTTGAATACGAGGGCGCCCATTTACCTATTACAATCTCAGTCGGCATCGCCTCGATTCTCGAGACCGACAAGAGTTGGAATGATATTTTCAACCGCGCCGATAAAGCGCTATATGTTTCGAAGCATAACGGCCGCAATCGGGTGTCATTCGCGCTGCAGTAGGTTCCGCGCTGTTGTCGCGGTGGTCGTATCGCGAGTATGTCCTGGGTGATGTTCCTGGGTGATTTAGGTCACAAAATTAACTGCCCAAACCTAACCTTAAAAGTAGATTAGGCAAGCAAATCGCCCGCACGGCCATACGCCGAAACCTAATTATGCAAGGAGGTTATCATTTGATGACCAAAGACCACAATTAGGTTTCACAATTAGGTTTCCGCCAAAATTCTGTGCCGCCATTCTTGGTGGTCAAGAAGCACTGCATTTAAAAATTATTATAGC
>JAYUVI010000108.1:0-3724 GCA_043754135.1 Bdellovibrionales bacterium
CACGCAGCACTGATCAATCAGCCACCAACTCTCGCGTAGGGACCTGAGCTGTTACAATTTAAGAAACAAAGCACTCGATATTAAGAACCATAAGCACTCGGTATATAGTTCACACGTATTCTTGCGCCAGGTGTGGGTATGGCATCACCGTAAAACAAAATGGTGTTGCGAACCGAATCGTAAGACAAGCCGTTACGGCGCAACGGATCTTCAGACAATGGTGTGACGATCAAATCGTTAACTCTGACGATTATAGTCTCAGGGCGTGGTACTCGTTGCAGAAAAAACTGTGTGGTCAAAGTGATGATGCTGTCGGCGATTCGATTTAATGACGACGCAAAATCGCCGCACAGGCTGGCCCGAATGCCGCTAGTCGAATCGACCATAGCTTGATAGCGTTGTGCAATTTTGCGCCCGGTGAACGTGGTGTCTAGTTCACGACGGCAGGCTTCGTCGAAGATCGCGATGGCATTCACGTTGTATCTACGATCCCGACCCGACGTGCCGGTTAGAGTATCGAGATATGTGGTGTACGATGTTGTCGTGTGCAAATCGGGGTAGCTCCAAGGGTTGCCGCCGTAACCAGGCATGGCCTCAACTGCCGTCGCTGTATTGTGAGAAAAATCATCTTCATCACTCACAATAATCACAGCAAGAAAGCTGTCGGGGCGAACAAACCCGGCGTTAAGTGGTTCATCGAAGGTCGCCTTGAAACTTGAGAAAGCGCGTTCGTCGCCGCTACCATAAATACCGCGCACAGTATCTGTTAATAGCGCATTGGTCATAAAGACCCCAGAGATATCGGGCGTGGCGCGTGTGATCTCGCGAATCCCTGAATATCTTCCGCTCGGTACTGTATTGCAAGACGAGTTGCGAATGCCATCACGAAATCGTGAGCAATTGTGGTTGCCCGTGAAATTCACACGATAAGCATCAGTCGCCGTCACAGCCATCTTAAAATCGAGGTCACGACGAGTGAAGCTGTTGATAAAGGTATTCAGATTATTGGCTACATTCTGCTGCGAACTCTCCATAGAGCCCGAGTTATCGACGACCCACAGAATATCGATCTTGTTACGAACCGACCCCTCGCCCTGGGTGAAAGTATCACCGTCACTCAGTAGTGAAAAAGACGAGTCCTTCTCGCCACAACCGTAACCGATTGTGGCTAAGAAAATCGAAGACATAATTCGAATTAAATTTGTTTTCATACGTCACCTAGCGCGCTTCTACATAGAGGGTTTGCGATACCGCGCGACCATAAGAAGCCGACACAGAAACCATCTGGATTTCGTACGCATGACCGTCAACCACGCCGTCGATACGGATATGATGGTTATGCCGTTGTAGATTATCACTTGTCGTTGACAGTACTTCACCTGTGACTAAATTTTTAATACGGACAAGAGATGCGGCTAAGATATTTGTTTTCCAATGCACGAAAATCTTTTGATGGGCGCGATGAACTTTATAGTCCGCAAGAAGGGGAGTTTCGCCGCTCACGCATGGGTTGTATTTCTCTTTGAGTGGGAGCTCATAATTGTCGCGGGTAAGAGGCTTCCAACCATTTTTCAATAGAGACTCGTAGGCTTTAGTCGGTCGACTCTGATGGCCTGGGTTAAACCAGTAGCCATTGCCCTGGCGACCGCAAAGTGGTTCGTCGGTCTTGTTTTCTTCAATTCGTCGCCACAAGGGAACAAGCGAAATGTGGTAACGCGGACCCTGGTAATAATCGAGTTCGATATTCAATCGATTTTCGCGTTTCATTTCGACAGTCGAAGTGCCGCAACCCAGTCGTGTGGGATGCAAGCCATCATTGTTCACCAAAGTTTGCGTGCTGCCATTAGTCTCAATGGACCGTAAAATCGCGCCGTCATCCGAAAGCAGGGCAAATTGATAGCGGCCTTCCTTTTCGTTCTCGCCTAAACCAACAATGGCTTTAAACCGCAGAGCAAAATCTTCGATAAGATTTTGACCTTCGTCATTTTTTACCATGTCGCCCGACTCTGTCGGAAAGCCTTGGTCAAACATTTGCGTAGAAATGAAAATGCTCGAGAAGAAAAACTTTTTTAGCGAGCGCTGGCCCTTATTAATGTAGTCGGCAACACTATTGTAACCGTGTTTATTGTTTTCCTTAAAATAGAAAAGCTCCGCAGTTAAGCCACCGTATGCATTCGTGCTGTCGTCGTTAGCAGTGGCTGACATTGGGTTGCAAACAATTTGATCCACCGGGTACTGATTGGCGTCAAATGGCAATGGCGTACCGACTTCGACATTGTCGATGCAAGGCTCGCTGGAGTCAGCTACCGTTGTGCCAGAATTAGTACCTGTGGCGGGCACGTCTGCGACCGTACCTGTGGTGGTTCCAATCTGGTTCACGTAGTCAGTCGCAGGAGTGGCGGCGATTGCTGTCGCAGGGGCACTCGCGGGTTCGACGTTGTCCTCGTGGCCGGCGACGGGTTGACTAACATTCTCGTCAATAGTTACGGTGGCTACGGTGGCTACGGTGGCTACGGTGGCTACGGTGGCTACGGTTGGTGCGGGCGCGGATGGCGCCGCTTCGCCTTCATTTGTGCTGCTTTCACCAATCGAGACATTATCTACAATTGAGACATCATCTGCAGCTGCGACATTATCTACATCTGTAAGATAATTTTCATCTGAGACGTAATAAAGATCTGAGTTTGTTGAATCGTTTTGATACTCTGGATAATTCGAACTCGAGGCGGCAACTTCGCCGCTACTATCATAGTCGCGCTTTCTTTGACTACTGATGTTGTCGGACTCGTTCACCGATTCTTTTTCTTTTCTGACCTCTGGTAGGCAACCAACCAACGTACAACTTAGAACCAAGAGGGCAGTTAGGTTATTCACCTTCATAAACTACCTCCTAGTATTAAGAGATTAATTTCTCCTAATCTTGTAGAACATCGTGACAGATGTTGTAATAAAGCAACAGGCCTTTCGGTAAAGTACTCAAAACTGTTCACCATTTTTTTGACAGTTTTCCAGACTTTCCCAATACGGTTCGCAAAGTGTAAAAACTTTTTATAGTTTCAGCTGAATTGCATTTTCTCGTTAAGCCGTCTCGGAGTCGTGCGAACAACGCAACCTCGTTGAATTGGGTTCAATGATTTTAACTAAATGCCGCTAAGTTTGTGTGGAACAAAATGAGACAGAACTCTTCTTAGGGTTAAAGAACGCAAAATTAGAAGTTAAAATTTGATTTTCCATCCCAGAGGCCAACCTCCTTGAACGGAGCAAAACGCAGGGTGGTAAATTCATTGTGAAAGTTCTTACGTTTCATCTCCTGCATGGCTTTTTTATGGTTCTCGCTATCGTGAACCTTTTGGGTGCCAGCGACCATGTTTAGCATTTCGAACTCATTTTTCCATACGCTAAAGGTTGAGAAAGTATTAAATGGTCGTATAGCTGCTAAGGCCAATGTTTGGCCCTTGTGATCTCGTACCTGCCTTTCAACAGGTTTTCCCCATCTGACGAATCTCGCGGTCTCAGAAATCTTCAGCCTTGCAAGAGTGACCGCGACTACAGGCTTATTGGCGGCCGCCAAATTTGGCTCAGCAGTCGCGTCTCGAATCTCAGTAATCTCACCCCATTTTCTATACAGTTTCATTCTGACGTGCCATCCATCAGCGAGAAATCGATAAGTTGGTTCATTTAAAAACTCATCAAGAAATGCTTCGTCAGACCACCAAGCGAAAAG
>JAYUVI010000109.1:0-6363 GCA_043754135.1 Bdellovibrionales bacterium
AGCCGCTGTCGATTCAAATCCACGATGACCCGCGAGTTGCGTCGGCTGCCAATCCGCTTGCGGTTGTTGCGCACGCAAAGCGCTGAGCAACTGCTCTTGCGACGTCGCCTGTGGCATGTTGCGATCGACGATCGATACCTGCGCCTGCTCGTTAGTCAAACTCGCCGAGCGATCTAACGTCAGAACATCCCAATTGCGGGGTACGGCTAACGAAAACCCGCCCAGTTGACTGTCTAAAATCGGCATACCGTTGCCGTTTTCACCGCCAGCAGCGAAGACGTTCACAGCAAACAAAACAATGAGACCACTATTTACAATCCTTTGAAAAAGTGTCAGCACTTGGTTTCTCCTTTAGTTATGGGGAACATCATCAGCTCGAAATGGTAAACCGTTTTCGCTTTCGCCTCTGATGTTGAAAACTCTAAGTTGATATCTTGACGAAACTTCTTGATGCGTTCTTTGAGGAGCGTCACTTGTTCTTCAGTCAGCGCCAGCGTGACACCAGCAAACTCGCGAACATGTATCGGGTCTTGAAACAAAGATTTCAAACCCAACTCAATCATTTGGGCGTGCAAGTTGCGCACCAATACATTGAGCACCTCGTCGTTACTCAAAATGCGAGCGTTGGCCTGTGCCAATCGCCCGTCTTCTTTCTTCACGAGCAAACCGGTGTCGAGCAATAATTCGAGACTGTCTTGCGCCTGCTTGGGCGTGATCGCACGTTTCAGAGTGTCGGCGATCCAGTGACCATCGGCTTGAAAACCTTCAAGCAGCACCATTTCACGCACTACCCAGTTCGCCCAGTGGCGAAGCACGTCGTGTTGGCGCAGTTCAAGTTTTAAAGCCGGTGAAATCTTACGATCACGCACTTGCAAAATCTGCGAGAGCACTTCGCGTTTTTCTTGAATGTCGGCACTCTCAGTATAGGTCACCAGCAAGCGAAAGTACTTTTCTTCATCATGATCAAGTCGCAACCCGCGCACGAAAAACGGCAGGTTGCGATCAGTGAGTGGGCGTTGGCCGTCCATCACCAACTTTAAATAATTCGGCGAAGTCAGTCGCGCTTTCATAGCGAAGGAGCGGTAAGAAAAATTCGGGTTCTTATCTTTTTGTGCCGAATAAAAATCTCGCAAATATTGGCGATAATCGATGTAGTTGTAGAGCGACAATCCACCACCGAGCGGGTTTTTCGTCGGCTCTGCACTCACTTCTTTCGCCTTATCATTTTTTTTACGAAATTCAGCTTCCATACTGCTCTCCCGTTAAATGACTTTAATTATTCATTCGAGGCTGACCGTCATCGCCTTATAAATATTGAGCACACCGTTCGACGCCACTTTACCGGCGAAACTTGGTGTCGCATCGGCACCGCGTATGAGCGCCTCTTTCACTTGCGCAGCGGTGTACTCGGGGTGATGACTCATCACCAGCGCTGCCGCGCCTGAAACGAGTGCTGTTGCATAACTCGAGCCACTGCCCAGGTTCACTTGCCCGGTGTGATCCATCACGCTGATGTTCATTGACGGCGCCGCTGTATGCACAAGACGAAAACTGTAATTCGCGTACGGCGGCAAATTTTTATTTTCGTCAGACGAAGTCACAAGAACAAGATTTTCAATATGACAGTTTGAGGGAAAATCACTCTCGAGCACTTCAATGCCGCCATTACCTGCGGGCATCACAACTAAAATACCAGCCGCGTTGGCGCGGATAAGACCCTCGCAAATAACTTCCGACAGCCCCGCTCCGCCCAAGCCCGCATTGATAATGCGAACTTTGCGTTTGATCGCATAGTCGATACTTTTAACGAGATTAACTATAGTGCCTCCACCATGATCATCGAACATGCGAATGGGCACGAGTTTTACTCCAGGCGCCACACCTAGCGTGCGCCCGGCAATCAACCCGGCTTCGCCAGTGCCGACACCCATGCCATCCATCGGGTCGCCACTGTCTTTGATGGCATCATAACCAGGCGCACCAGTCTCGGGGTCGTTAACGATTTTGCCCGCCAGTTCTTCGAGCCGATAGTTAACACCCGTACCAATCAATGCCACCGTGACATCGGCACTACCTTGAGTGAGCTTGTGAGCTTCACTTAAATTCACGTGATCTTTGTAGTAGCTGCCATCATTTGCATGGGCTTCAACCACCGCCAAACTCAAGCTGCTCAATAGAAACATAGAAATACAGAACGACTTTTTTAAATTTTTCATAGGCTCCCTCCCAAGAGATCTATTATTCGGTTGTTAAGTGATGCTGGCCACTCATCACTTACGAATAGCCTAAGGGGAGCGAGTGCTTTGAAGCAAAAAATAATTTAGAAGGACACCGCTATCTATTAACTTTTGTTAACAAATAGCGGTGCGCGTAGATATGATTGGATCTATAAGAAGATCAGACAAGATTTTTTTTACTGCCAGGTACTGCCGAACATTTTGTCCATAATAATGTTCATGTGTTCGGGAGTAACGCCGTTTAAGTCTGCAGCGTCTTCAATAATTTGATTGAGCTCGCTACCTTGGCCTCCTAGTTTTTTTACAACTGCCGATTGAATGTCAGTAACTGAATGACCAACAACTTGCGTCGCCATTCTGTCGTAGTCAGCTGCGGTCTTGCGCTCTTTCGGAGTTTTGCGCCAGATCACCGCAAGCTTTGCCACTTCAAAACTGCGCTCTTGGCTCAAACCGAATTGCGCCGAAAGTGCTGTGCTCGCGTTTTCTAACATCCGTTGACCATCGGCAGCTGCGAGTTTCAAACGATCTTTAGGCGCGCCTTGAGTTTTCTCGTAGGTGACGGCGTTTTCATCGTCGTCATCGTAGCCGTCATCGTAGTCAGAGCCATCGTCATAGCCGTCGTCGACGTCAGTGAAGTCGTCGAAGAAATTATCGCCCGCACCATAGTAATCAGGAGTCGTCGTGCTGCCCCCGCCGCCGCCGCCTTTTCCCCCACATGCTGATAGCGCAACAACGCTCAAGATCAATACCAGAATTTGATTCAGTTTCATTTTTCCCCCTTTTCTGCTTTTACAGCAGTGTTAATTTGTCTTTGAAAACAAATGTTTCGTGCAATCTCGGGCTCATTGCACGAACCACGCCAAACTTTTCGAAGTAATTTTGACACCAGAGTAATCTGAATTTTTGTTGCGCTTGTTCTGTTACTTTTTAAGATACTGACAGGTTTCAAGAACAATCGATTGATTACCGGTCACGCGAGTTTTCATTTGAAACAGAGCCGATACTGCTTGCTCGTAAGAAAAATCAAAACCTTCTTCGCGCAACAAAGTTTGAACGTAGCGCGACGCCCGATCGATGAGTTTGCCATTTGTCGGGTAAACCCAAGTCATCATATTGCCTTTGTAACGACCAAGACGACCCATCACCAAAGTGGAGTGTATGTTCAGCAACATTTTTAACAAAGTATGTTCGAATAAAGAAAAACTATTTTCAGGCCAGATCAGCGCGCGTTCTATATTTTGTAAACGCCAATGCAAAGTGTCTTTGTGACGAAAAATTTCGAAGTCAGAGTGTTCGACATCTTTTGTGAGCCATTTACGAAATTCACGGGCGCCGACCGAAAAGTCAAATTCACGCAAATAAGTTTCACCCGTGCGGTCGTCGATTTCGGGCCAATTGAGTAAACGTGGCGCGCGCATCAGCAGCTGCTGCCAGCCCTGTTCCGAGGTTTTAGCCGTCGGGATAAAAATGTAAGAAAGCGAAGGTTTCAGCGCGAGCAAGCGCGTAGCCTGGCGATGACTAAACGGTGTGAGTGAAAATGTCGGCGCTCGCTCAGTGGTGTCAGTGAACACGGTTATGGAGTAATCGCGCACTCCATACATTATGTAACGGCCTGCCTGGTATTCACTCGCCTCCCGCTCAACAAAAGGTTGCAGAAAATATTGCGCATTCTCTTTCAAATATTCTTGCAAAGAACTGAGTGCGCTAATCATTTGAGTTTCATCGAGATCAGTGAGCACAGCAAAACCGATAGCCAGTTGTAAAACCGTTGAGGCCTGCATGCGCGTGCTGCCAGCTAAAGACATTGGCCCGACACATAAATTGATTTTGTTAATTTTAGAATTTTCGATTACTCGGCGGGAACGCTCGACGTTTCTGCAAAGAATGTCGTCGGGGTTGCAATACAAAAAATATGGCGCGCGCTTCGAAATTTTCGCTGCGGCTTCGGTGGCGCCGATCACATAAGGTGTTTCACCGCCCTCCGTGGGCGAAAGCAGTAAATCGTTCTCACCAAAACCCAATTGGCGAAGGTGACGTTCGCCGTATTCAGGAAAGTCTTCGAACCCTTCGAGCGAGTGCACAAGAGCTACATCGCCCCCCGCCATAAAGGCGATAACATCGTCAGCGTCAGCAAGCTTAAATGCGGCCTTTTGTTGCGTCACAAGTTCACGATGCAAATATTCGATGGTCATAGCCAGGCGACCCGTGGCGCCACATCCACAAATAAATACACGCCCGCCGGCCTGCCAAGTCGCGCGTACGTCTTCTCGCAATTTTAAAATTTCTTTTGTATGTGTTTTTAAAATATCGAGAGCGTGGCAGTCGACATCAACGAGAACCTCGATGGCTTTCGGTAGATTTTCTTGCGCCAAATAAGAAAGTCGCAAAGTTTTCGGATTGGGTTTTTCTGTCTCTAAAAAACCCAATTGAAACTTTTGACCTGTGGCTAAAAATTCTTCGGCTGACTGCATATTCTTTACCTAAAATTATCTTGCCACAGGGTTTTGCCAATAGGTACCCTTTTAGAGCCTGCTGGGACAGGCTCTTGCAATGAAGGAGCACACATGAAAAAAGTAGCCGTTCTCGGTGGTATCAGAACCCCTTTCGCCAGATCTTTTGGCACCTACATGGGAGTCTCGAACCAAGAGATGATGACCGCGAGCCTCAAAGCTGTTGTCGACCGCTATAAGTTGCAAAATAAAACTTTGGGAGAAGTCGCAGTCGGCGCAGTCATGGCGCACTCTTCAGACTGGAACTTCGCTCGTGAATGTGCACTCGGCAGTGGCCTTTCAGCTGAAACCCCGGCGTACACCATTTCGCAAGCCTGCGGTACAAGTCTTGAAGCGACGATTTTAGTCGGCAATAAAATTGCTCTCGGCCAAATCGAGTGCGGGATCGCCGGCGGCATCGACACCAACTCTGATTTACCGGTAGTATTCTCGCGTGAATTTTCGCATAAGCTTCTCGCTCTCTCGCGCGCAAAAACTTTCGGCGAAAAATTAAAAGTAGTGGCGAGCATTCGCCCGATCGATTTCAAACCTATCACTCCCGCTGTGCAAGAACCTCGCACCGGCCTTTCAATGGGTGAAAGCTGCGAGTTGATGGCAAAGAGTTGGAAAATCTCGCGCACTGAGCAAGATGCTTTGGCACTCGCGAGTCACATGAATGCGTTGCGCGCTTACAAAGAGGGTTTTTACAACGACCTGCTTGTGCCGTTTCACGGATTAGAAAAAGACAATAACGTACGTGAATCAACACTCGATAAAATGGCAAAGTTGCCCGCTGCGTTTGATCGCAAAAGTGGTCAAGGCACTTTAACTGCCGCCAATAGTTCGGCGTTAACTGATGGCTCAGCTGCTGTGTTGCTCAGCTCAGACGAATGGGCGCAGAAAAATGGCCACAAACCTCTCGCTTACATCACTCACTCCGAAGTCGCCGCCGTTGAATTTGTAAAAGCCGAAGGATTGCTGATGGCACCCGCTTACGCCGTAGCCCGCATGTTGAAGAAAGCGAATCTGACTTTGCAAGATTTTGATTACTACGAAATTCACGAGGCCTTCGCGGCTCAAGTTCTTTGCACTTTAAAAGCGTGGGAGTCTGACGAGTTTTGCCGAACGCGTTTAGGTTTAGATAAAGCGTTAGGCTCAATCGAGCGCAGCAAAATGAACGTCTGCGGTGGCAGCGTGGCTCTCGGGCACCCTTTCGCGGCGACAGGTGCACGCATAGTTGCAGGTTTGGCGAAAATGCTAAATAAAAAAGGTTCAGGCCGAGGCTTGATTTCAATCTGCACTGGCGGAGGAATGGGCGTAACGGCGATACTCGAGGCCGCTGGCTAAAAACGCTTGAAAAAAGTGGAACCGCAAGCGAGGATCGCCTAACAGCAAAAGCGTTGGAGTCCACTCGTGCGAATCGGAATTCCAAAAGAATCGGCATCACAAGAAAACCGCGTCGCGGCCACTCCGGCGTCTGTTAAAAAACTCATTAAAAAAGGCCTCAAAGTTTTGGTCGAACGGGGTGCTGGCCTTCAAGCCGGCTTTTTGGATTCCGACTATGTGGCTGAAGGCGCTGAAATCGGTGATTCAAATGGCGCACTTGGCTCTGACGTCGTACTGAAAGTTCAAAAGCC
>JAYUVI010000110.1:0-7792 GCA_043754135.1 Bdellovibrionales bacterium
AAAGAAAATTGCAGGCCAAAGATATCGCGAGCGGAGGACTCATCGCGTGCATGCCGTATTAGCCGGTTGCAGGCGTAGTGATGTAAGTAATTCGCGAGACATAAGGGGACTCTTTATATGTATGCCATAGTCGGTGGTTCAGGTTTTGAAAAATTTGATGGCTTTCAGGTTGTTGAGAACCTGTCGGTTGAAACTCCATTTGGCCCGGCTTCCTCAGGTCTGAAGCGCGTGAAAATTGGTCAGCACGAATGTTTATTTATTTCTCGTCACGGAGCGGACCACGAGATGCTGCCGACTGAAGTTAATTTTCGCGCCAATATTTTCGCGTTAAAAAAATATGGAGCTCAAGCGATTCTTTCGTTTTCAGCAGTTGGCAGCCTACGCAAAGAATTTAAACCCGGTGATATGGTTCTGTGCACGCAGTACATCGACCGCACAAAAGGAATGCGCCAACACACATTTCTGGGCAATGGATTAGTCGGGCACGTTTCGCTTGCGAAACCCGTTAATAAAAACCCAGTTGAAGCCATTCAGAAACTCGCTAAAAATTATAATTTCGACTGTCACTTCGGCCAAACCTACGTGTGTGTCGAAGGGCCTTATTTTTCAACACAAGCTGAGTCGAACACGTTTCGCCAAATGGGCGCCGACATTATCGGTATGACTCACTTCCCCGAGTACGCGCTTGCACGTGAGGCCGGGCTGACATACATCCCATGCTGTTTTGTAACGGATTATGACTGCTGGGATGAGAACATTCCCCACGTCACACTCGAAGAAGTCCTTAGAGTTATGCGCGAGAACAACGCTAAAGGCTTCCAAATGGCGCAAGATATTCTCGCCACCGGTGATCAGTTTTACAAAGACTGCGACTGTCGCGAGCAAGGCTTGCGCGCTGGACTCATGACCCCGAAAGACAAAATCCCTAAAGATAAAATGGCGTGGCTTGAAGTTTTATTGTCGTAGTCGACTCAGGTGCTGTTGTCTTAAAGTTTGTAGGCCAGTATTTTAAGTTTTCGGACGATTGCTATTTCTTTAAGCCGGCGGCGCGATTCTTCACTGACAAAGTCAGTTCATAGGTCATCACGGGAGCGGCTGTGTCGTTCACACGAACGGCATAGCCTTTAAACTTCCGCTCCAATCGTTCGGTGCTGTTTTTAGCTTTCTCGATCAGTGCCGTGACTTGATCAGCCTCTTCGCAGATAAATAAAACATCGCTATCGGCACGTTTCAAAAACTCACATTTAAAATCTTTAAAAATAAAATCTACACGCAGTTTTTCTGAGCCTATTTTTTCAACTGCTTTCAATGCAATAGAAAGTTCTGCTCCCATGGCGAGTGCACCGAAATACATCACTCCCAAATGGTTTTGCGTGCGCCAACCCAAAGCCACTTTGACCACCGACTTTTTCTCAGAAGCCTCGACGACCCGTGGGCTCGCAAACGCTAAAAGTGGGAGTTTTAAAATACTAAAACCATTGATTAGTAGAGAAAGCTTGGTGCTGTGTTTAAGCATGATCACAATGGTAGAGTGTGCCGTAAAGCTTGTCTACCATCGTGATTAATTTGCGTTAACTTAGTTAACTAAAAGCGCAGCCTTTAGTCACTCAATACCAAATACAATATTTCGCCTCAGTTAAACACAAATGAACCTGCGGCCGAAGCTGCACGATTCGGGCAAGCATTTAACGCCTCGCCATTGAATTTAATGGTCCAGGTGTAGGTCTTGCCTAATTCGTAAGGCAACACCAGTGAGCGCGAACAAACCGGCACACCGCTCGTATTTAACTGGCACGATGACAACGTGAAGTTGGTTGTGGTCGTCACAAACGTGCTACCAGGAGGGGCGTTCACCTTTAATGAGTAACTGAGCGGCAAGCTTTTCTCAGGCATGTATTGTCGCCAGTTGTAAATCATAGCGCTGTTCGAACGAGTCGCCGAGATGAGGCTTGGCAACGGGCCGAATGAGCGGCAGATATCTGGGGGTATGGTAATGACCTTGTCGTATATGCTGATCTCGTCGAGTTCGCCCACGTAGTGGTTAGTTCTTGGGTAAGCACCGGTGCCTACGCCCGCGCTGTTGGCTGTCTCAGTGTATTTTGCGCCAATTAAAAAGTGTATGTTGGCGTTGCCGGTGATACGGCCTGTGGGCAAGGTGCTAGCTATGAAACAATTTTTTGTTCCGTTCAGTCCTCCGCCTGAGAGTATATAAATACAGCGGCCATCGAAAACAAATTGGTGGTACTTCCATGACTTCAGAACAAGTGGGCTCGTCGCGGTTGTAAATCGCCAAGCACCGTCGACATTTAAATAGAACCGCAAAACTTCTTGATTCGCGACGGGTGTGCCATTCACTACTCTTTGGATGGTATCAACGAAAAATGTACCAGTGCTGCTGCCAGTGACCGGATCTCGCATTTGACTCAACAAAACTTGTTTAGGATTAAATTTTGTCGAATAAATATTCATGCCGATGGTCATGGTTTCTAACCCTGCGACATCTAATTGCAGGTTAGACATAACTAATGAATTTTTATGAATGCGACCGTCAGCGGTGGCAGGGATCACATTGTCAAACCACAACGAGTTGCCCGTGCCGCCGCTGGCCGTGATTCGGCGTGAGCCCAAGTAATCGACAAAATCGCCATATCGACCCATGCCAATTTGCGCGGGTGAGGCATCGGCGACGAAGTCGGCCATTACGGCTTTCGGGTCAGTCACAGTCGTTGTCAAAGATTTCTTGAAATTTAATTTTGCGAGATACGAAGCGCCCCCGACAGCGATCACGTGAATATTTTCGACTGGCAAACTGGCGTCTGTCGATTCATTTTCCAAACTTAAATCCATACCAGTGAGAGAGACATTGCGATGAGACGACACCAATCGGCTCGCACTCGATTGCCCTACGACTTGGCTCACGACTGCAGGCACAGTGTCGAATTGAGCGTCAGGAGAAAAACTTAGACTCAGCCAATCTATTGTCGCATTCACAAAAACGCCGGCGACCATGCGCTTTCCACTTTGCAAAATATGTGTACCGTTTTCAACGACCATCATGGCGATGGCCTCGTTAACATGGGCGTCATCGAGGTAGTTCCATTCTTCAATGCGATACTCGAGGCTATTGGGTGTTAAGTTTCGCACACGAATATGCGCGGCAGAGGCCTCATTATTTGATTGTATTTGAAAGACCACTACCGGGTCGAGGTAACCACTCAAGCGTGAGAACGTGATGCTCTTCCAGTCGCCAACGGCATGGGCACCGGCAGAGGGTAGCAACTGAACTTCACCAATTTGGTTACCATCAATATTAGTCACAGAGCCTGTCCTCGCGATCACGATATCGACAGCTTCTTTCAGCGTCGGAGTGAGTGCACCGCTTGAATTTTCATTCTGTAAACTTAACTGAAACCCGGTAGCTGAATAAGCGTGAACGCGTGTAACATTGGCACCTGTACGTGATGCTGTGGACGCGTGGGTAAAAGCGGCTTGGCTGCCGACGATGAGAGATTGCGAAAACACCTTGGCGGTATTACTAATATTTTGTTTAGTTTTGTAAAACTGAATTTGTGATTTGGCTTGTGAGGGAAAACCCCAAAGACTTATCAAAGCAGTTAGCAAAGATAGCGGCACTAAAAATCTGTTTCTAAAAAATGTTAGCATATTGACCCCTCGGTTTTTCAGTAATCTGTTTGTTTTATCTAATGCAACAATAGGACCGAGTTTCATTTTGAGAAAAAACCTCATTTGCACCGTGATGTCAGCCGTTGACTCATATTGAGGCAGTATAAGATGTGCTGAGTCTAGCGATGACAAAAGTTTATTCAGCTGCAAAACAAAAAATGGATTATTTGAATCAGATTTGTATCGAACTTCGGGACATCGCTGACACATTTCACTGAATCTATTGTCATGCTTTGGAGTGTAAATCATAAATTATTCCTATTACAAACATACAAAGTATTCATTTTATTAATGACCCATATTTTCATATAAGAGTGAATCGCAGCATAGTGCTGCTCCACAACTCTAACAGGGGGAAAAATATGAAAACCGTAATCGCCAGCCTACTAGGTTTAATGATCACTCCAAGCGCCGCTCACGCTGCTGACGGCTTGAAGCTCAACATCATAGGAGAGGGCATTGCACGGGCACCAGCTGAGTTTATGAAGCTCACGATAAAGGTGGCCGCACAATGTAATCCGACTGCACGCGAGGCTCGCGCTGCACTTGAAACGCAAATGGAAGGGGTAGCCGCTGTCCTCGAAAAACATCTTGATCGCACTGTCGAACAGCAGCTGCAAAAAATCGCCGGCATTGCGCAAAAATCTGAGCTCACTGAGTATGAGGATGGTCGTCAGGTGAAAGTTTGTGATTCATCATGGCACTCAATCGGTACAATTGTGTTCAAGCTGACGGAGAAAAAAGAACTCGAGTCTGTACAAGATGACATCCTTGCTCTTGACCCTAATATCCGTATGCCAGTGAGTGTGCCACGCTCATCGGTGTCGATGTCACAACCACAGCCCGGTATCTTTGCGAACACATACGATCAATTGACTGATACGGCTCTCGAGCGCGCGCTGGCACAAGCTACACGCCAAGCGCGAGTATTATTGCAGCAAACAGGTGGCGGTGACGTGCGTTTAAGCAAAATGGCGCCTTCAATGAATTCGGGCGGCATTCTTTACGACCGCACTGGTTTTGGTTCTGACCCTGAAGCCAGCGAAGAGGTTTCAGTCTCTGTACAAATCGCTCGCGAGTTCACCTTTCAAGTGGTGAACCCATAATCTGCCCCAGTTTGCTGGCCGTATGAAAATAGCAGGCGTAATACTTGCGACGATCGTGGAACAGCAAATCCCTTCACAACAACAAACCCTGTAGCTAGCGGCTATGGGGTTTGCGCCTGAACACCGCCAGGTTTGCGCCATAAATAATAAACAGGCACCCCGAGCGCCACTATGCCAAGTCCCGGCCATGTATAAAGTGGTTTGTAAATCAAAAGAATAATCATCATAAGACCTGCACAAGCTAAATAAAGCGCCGGCACAAACGGATAACCCCAAGCTTTGTATGGTCGTGGGTGATTCGGAACACGTTTTCGCAAAATAAAAATGCCGAGAACTGAAATAAAATAAAATAATACGGCGGCAAAAACGGCGTAATCAAGAAGATCGCTATAAGTGCCCGTCATAGTCAAAACTGTTGCCCACAGCCCTTGTAGAATTAGACCTTTTTGTGGAACTCCACTTTTTTCGCCTAAATGACCTGCCACGGAAAAAAATAACCGATCCTTCGCCATCGCCCAGTAGAGTCGCGGGCCTGCGAGAATTATCCCATTCAAACAACCGAATGTCGAAACCATCACGACTACCGACATGGCTACGGCACCCCAAGGCACGAGCTGGTTGACGGCGAGGGCTGCGACGCGAGCTTCGGGTGCGTGAGCAATAGATTCAAAAGGTAAAAGCTGGAGGTAAGCGACGTTGACCAAAAAATATAAGAGGACAACTCCGCCCACACCGAAAAACATGGAGAGCGGCAGATTGCGTTGTGGCTCGCGCACTTCGCCAGCGACGAAAGTGATGTTGTTCCAAGCGTCAGCTGAAAAAACGGAGCCGACCATAGCTGTCCAAAATGCAGCAAGAAGAGGCCAAGTGCCCCAGCCTTCACCAGTACGTCGAGTAAAAAACGAACCATTGGCGAAATCAGTGGCCAGTGAGCCATTCTCTTGCGCCCAAATAAATCCCACCACAATTAAAGCTACGAGCGAAAAGATTTTCGCGGTGGTAAAAATATTCTGTACCCACTTGCCGGCGTTCAAGTGAATGCAATTGTTCAGAGTGAGTAAAAAAATAACTGCGATGCCCACGGCTTGGGCGGTGTTTAAACCCACCGTGATCGCGTGTTCACCCAAATGAATCTGTGTGAGAGTGAAAATCCAATTCGAAGTTGAGATCGACGGGACCAACACACCTAAATATTTCGCAAATGCCACCGCCACGGCCGCGATGGTGCCCGTTTGAATAACAAGAAAAGAAGTCCACCCATAAAGAAAACCATAGAGGGGAGAATAAGCTTCACGCAAATAAACGTACTGACCACCAGCCGATGGATACATGGCTGCGAGTTCGCCGTAAGAGAGCGCAACGGCAAGAGTCATTACCCCAGTCACCAGCCACGCGACGAGGAGCATGCCCGGCGAACCCACGCTAAAGGCAATATCTTGGCTGACAACAAAAATACCAGAGCCGATCATGCCGCCAGCAACTAAGTTGGTGGCGTCGAGTAGGCCTAACCCCCGAACAAAATGACCTTCGTGCGACCGGTTTTTTAAATGAGCTTGATGCGATTGTGTTTTCATAACCGCTAGCTATTCATGATTGCAGAAAAGTTGTCCACTTCTCTCTGCGCCCAAAAACAAAAACCCCGGCGAGTGCAACTCGTCGGGGTCTAATGTCGAGAACTGCTGTCGAACTAATCAGCTAAGCAAGAAAAATTTTCTTGAGTAAAGCCGTTGTTAGGCTTTGTGTAACCGCTGGTGATTTCCTTAAAAAGTGTTCTGAACGCAACCACGTTAGCGCGGGCTTTTTCTTGGCCTTCAGGCGTTTTCCTCGCAATCATTCGCTCAATGTCAGGATTGCAAATTTGCCCCGCAACAGCGTCGAGAATAAAGCGAGGCGCCGTTTTCGAAGTCAGATTTCTCTTACCATTGTTGAAATTTGTCCAACTATCAAACGTGCTAAACGAGGAAACATAATAGTTGGCGAGACCCATCACGAGTGGTGTGATCTGACCTTTTAGAACATCGACATCCCAAACGGGGGCTTGTTCGCTGCCCGGTAAAATCAAGAAGTCGATCGCGCGCTGTAAACGTTCTTGGTAAAATGCAAATGGGTCATTGGTCGCATCGGAGTTCGTACACTCAGCTGTAGCCTCGAAGTTTTCGCTCGAAACTTGATTGTCATCGGTGCAAAACCAGTCACTGTGCTCAGGCGTCGCGTTTTTATAACCATAGGCAATAGCCATAACATCGTAGTCGCCCACGCGGTCGAGGTGGCGGTGTGAACGGCCCAAGTACTCCATAACCGAACGTGAAACTGACGCCACTTGACCTGAACCAGTGTCAGCTAAATTACCGCGAAAGTTGTGGCGTAAACCAATGTTGTGACCCAATTCATGCGATACCATTTCGCGAAAGTAGCCGTACATGTAAGTTTCATAGGTATAGCCCGCCGGAGTATCAATAAAATCGTTGGCATCAAGAGCTGCATCTGACAATCGCGGGTCAAGCGCGGGGTTGTTGAAAGCCAACCTGCCCAATTTCAGATGGCCTACCGACACAGTCTTATTCATCACTAGCATATCTTTCACGTACTGCATGCGAATTTCCTGCGCACGCACAAGTTGCCCTCGATGTTCAAGATCCTTAGCGTCTTTCGAAGCGCGCCACCATTTGGTGTAGAGCTCAACGATCTTCGGGCCTTGAATCAAAACATTCGCTGAAAAAGTTTCGCCGGTCATTTGGTTCGCAATCGAAGGGCCAAGACCGCCGTAACCTGCGAGATTCACTAAATCCCACTCCATTACATTGTAACGAACGTCACCAATTTGAATTTGGTTGTAGCGCGGGTCCGTGTTCTCAAGAAATTCATACTCGAGCATGTTTTTGCCGAGTACAGGCATAAGTTTAATGTTCCAATCTTCAAAGCCATCGGCAAAAGCTTGGCGGTACTCTGGTGGTACATTTTTAATGTAATACTTAGTAAGAGCCGGGCGTGTAGTCGAACCG
>JAYUVI010000111.1:0-2067 GCA_043754135.1 Bdellovibrionales bacterium
GTAATGCAAAATTGTCATGACAATTTTGCATTACCGTGCAAGAGTTTTAGCAATGGAAAGAGCAATTGAAAATTCGGTTCTTCAAGACTTAGATAAAAAAATAGTCCTGCTATCTGGCCCTCGCCAAGTAGGCAAAACAACTTTGTCAAAGCAACTACTTAAAGAATTTGAATATTTAAATTTCGATTCTGTTGAAGATCGAAAGATTATTCGCGAATCCAGTTGGAACCGTAAAGTGGATTTAATTATTTTTGATGAGCTTCACAAGAAACCCGGCTGGAAGTCATGGATAAAAGGAGTCTACGACAAAGAAGGCGTACGCCCTCGACTTATGGTGACGGGTTCTGCGCGCCTCGACATTTTTCGCAAAGGCGGTGACTCTTTAGCTGGCAGGCATTTTAGTTACCGTCTCCATCCGTTTAGTGTGGCTGAGCTCAAAAATGAAATGCCTCCGGAGGAATGTCTAAAAAGATTGATGCGTTTGGGTGGTTTTCCAGAGCCTTTTCTTTCCGATTCAGAGGACTTTGCGAAGCGGTGGAGATCCACTCATTTGGATCGAATCTTAAAAGAGGATCTGTTAGAGCTCGAACAAATTCGCAATTTAAAACTGCTTGAACTATTGACTGATCTATTGAGTGAACGTGTGGGGAGCCCCATCAGCTACAGCTCGTTGGCTCGAGATTTAGAAATATCGCCCCATACAGTTAAAAAGTGGATCAGTATTCTGGAGTCATTCTATGTGGTATTTGTTGTTCCCTCTTACTCCAAAAATCTGGCTAGAGCGATTTTGAAAGAACCAAAAATTTACTTTTATGATGTAGGGCGAGTACAAGGCGGTGATGCCGCGAGATTTGAAAATATAGTGGGGCTGAGTCTTTTAAAAAAACTCCATCACGGGCAAGACACCAAAGGTGAAAAATCACAGCTTTACTACGTACGAGACCGAGAAAAACGTGAAGTCGATTTTTTAACCACTGTTGATAAAAAAATCGTTGATCTTGTAGAGGTCAAAACGTCAGACGAAAAAATTTCACAAAATCTTGCGTATTTTTCTGAGCGCCTGAAGCCCGTAAGAACAACTCAGGTAGTGCTTAACTTAAAACGAGAATATTCAAGTCGTGAAATTGATGTACAAAGTGCGGCCCCATGGCTGGCCAATCAAGGGTAGCTAAATAAACTATAGTTCGAGGGGTTTATGTCTTCGTCTTACGTTCTTTATTTTTCACCGCACTTACCGCCTGACAATATGGCTGCGGCCGTGCGTGGTTCAGTTTTTCTTGAAGCGTTGAAAAAGCGTGGCATAGAAGTGCATGCGATCACAACGACTGAAGCTTCTCGGCTAAACACAATACTAAATCACGAAGCCGCGACAACTCAAACAGCCAACCACAATTCGACGAGTGGCACTTATCATTCTACTACGATAAAACCAGCGAGCAATAAAGCTTCTTTCTTCCAACGGTTTATCGGTGAAGCTCTCGTCGGTGGCGAACTCATCTTGCGGTTGATCGGACTTTGCCTTGGCTTCAAACGACCTAGCCTCGTGGTTTTGTCGTCACCCCCGTACATCACGAATTGGCTAGCAAGCTTCGGTTGTCAGTTCTGCAGAATACCCTACGCCATCGACGCTCGCGATCTTTACCCTGAAGTTTACTTTAATCAAAAGTTATTTACGCGCGATAGTGTTTTGGGCCGCATGCAAGTGGCCATGGCCCAAAGATTTTACTCTCGAAGCGTATTTATTTTTACTGTAACCGAAGGCTGCAAAAAAATTATCGCAGGGTATTTGTCGGCGTCAGTAGCCGAGACTACCGACAAAAAAGAACACGCTCAGCCGACCGCTAAGACAACTCCTCTCATTGAGGTCATTCGCAACGGTTACGTCGAAACTGATTTTCAAAATATGACCGCGAAAAAACGTTCTACTTTCACATGCCTCTTTCACGGCAACTTGGGTCTGCTACAGAATATCGACCTACTCAAAGAGGTTATTGAAAAGACCACGTCGCGCGCACCCGACATTCAATTTTTACTCGCAGGCTCGGGCCCACAAGAAGGGGTCTTCAA
>JAYUVI010000112.1:0-5107 GCA_043754135.1 Bdellovibrionales bacterium
TACTCCTTCATTTCTGAAGGAGCAAGCTCGCTCACAGAACCCGCCGTGCCTTTAGGCTCACGATTACCGCTTTAGCTTCTTGAAGACCTTCAGTTCAAAAATATCTAAACCATTGGAATTGATAAGCCGAAACTCAAAACTCGCACTTTGAGCTAAAGCTGGTGTGGCTCCCGAAGAGCCCGTTTCTTTAGTCGCGACAAAAGCCTAGTGATTTAAAAACAAATTTCTTAGCAGCTCTAAGGCTCTTAATAGTAGCAAAGCTACCACCAGAATCTCCTTAAGTGTTTTTCGAAACTTCCGATCTATGCCATGTCTGTTGTGCATAGATACCCCCTTCTGTTTTAAGGGGCTTCAAACCCGGCTGGTTAACCCAGTCGGGTTTTTTTGTATGCAAGACAGGCCGATACTCGAGATGTGATTATATTTACTTAGAGCCGAACATTTTCGCCGTTCGGATTCGTAGAAGCGAATTTTAATTCGACCAACGGTCGATATCTTTTAAAGTGAGGAGCGATTTTACGTAAAGACCGTAACTTGAGTCCGGCATTTTTTCGGCAATGGCCGCGAGTTGGTCTTTAGTGATAAATTTTTTCGAATACGCAATCTCTTCGATACAAGCAATCTTGAGCCCCTGACGAGCTTCAATTGTTTTTACAAACTGTGAGCTGTCGAGCAATGAATCGTGCGTGCCGGTGTCGAGCCAGGCCATGCCGCGCCCCATGGCCACCACTGATAAACTGCCCTCTTGTAAATAAAGGCGGTTCATATCGGTAATTTCAAGTTCGCCGCGTGCAGAGGGTTTCAGTGTTTGCGCTTTTTTGACCACTGTACCGTCGTAAAAATATAATCCTGTCACCGCCCAATTTGATTTGGGCTGTTTCGGTTTCTCTTCGATCGAAATGGCGCGAAAATCTTTATCGAACTCGACCACGCCGAAAGATTGCGGGTTGGTGACGTGATAAGCAAAAACAGTGGCGCCTTGTTCGAGAGCCACAGCCTGATTTAAAAACTTTTGCAAATCATTACCGTAAAACAGGTTATCTCCCAAAATGAGGGCGCAGCGGTCATGGCCGATAAAAGGCGCGCCAATCAAAAATGCTTCCGAAATGCCACGCGGTTTATCTTGCTCGGCGTAAGAGAGTTTCATGCCGAGTGAACTGCCATCACCCAAAAGTTCTTTGATCAAAGGTAAATCGCGAGGAGTACTAATGATTAAAATTTCGCGTATACCTGCGAGCATTAAAGTCGAAAGCGGATAATAAATGGTGGGTTTGTCGTAAACCGGCAAAAGTTGCTTGCTCACTGCTTTTGTTGATGGGTAGAGGCGCGAACCACTGCCACCGGCTAAAACTATACCCTTCATGCGCAACTCCTTTTACTTAGTTATTTTTATTCTTAACTTTTTCGATCCACGCCGTATTATCGAGATACCATTGAATGGTATGGCGTAGGCCGTCTTCGAAATTCTTATATTTACGTTTAAAATTCAATTCTGTTTCAGCTTTGGTATCATCTATAGCGTAACGCCAGTCGTGACCGGCACGATCCGTCACAAAGGAAATCAAATCTTCATATTTTTTGCTTTGTCCGCGTGGCTTCAATTGATCGAGAGTGTGGCAAATTGCCTTAACTACATCGATGTTTTTTCGCTCTGAACGACCTCCAAAACAATAGGTTTCACCAGGCTGACCTTGGGTCAAAGCGAGCAGTAAACCTTGGGCGTGGTCTTCAACGTGAATCCAATCTCTCACATTTTCGCCTTTGCCGTAGACGGGGAGTGGCTCGCCCTGCAACGCACAGTCAATCATTCGCGGAATCAATTTTTCGGGAAAGTGCCTCGGGCCATAATTATTCGAACAGTTGGTGATAATTGTTGGCAGTTTGTAGGTGTGGTGCCACGCGCGCACGAGGTGATCAGAGGCGGCCTTCGATGCCGAGTAAGGCGAATTCGGTTTGTAGCTCGTTTTTTCGGTGAAGAAACCTGTATCGCCGAGTTCACCGAAAACTTCATCAGTTGAAACATGTAAAAAGCGAAACTGAGATTTAGTCGGCTCAGGTAGTTGCAACCAGTATTGACGAACGGTTTCGAGCAACGTGAATGTGCCTTGAATGTTAGTTTCAATAAATGGGCGCGGGCCTGAAATCGAATTGTCGACATGTGATTCGGCGGCTAAATTGAGTACTCCCGTAATGTTATATTCACGCAGAGTGTTTGCAACTTTATCAAAATTACCGATATCGCCATGAACGAAAAATGAGTTTTTGTTATCAATGAGTGTTTCGATGTTGCCCATGTAACCGGCGTAAGTGAGTTTGTCATACAGGATACAGCGGCCATACGCTAGAGCAGTGCGTGCAACTGTACTGCCTATGAACCCGGCAGCGCCGGTAATAAGTAAATTCGCCATATTCCCCTTCGCCTAAATCTTTACTTTTTAATCTCTAGTTTAATCTTCGCTTAATTGTGGTACACGGTTAAAAATGCTTTGCACAGTCTTATCAATGTTTTATATGTTCGTGAAATAAAAAAGTGGTTCAGATGATTGAAATAATCAAAACAGAATTCCCCGATCTTTACGTGCTAAAACCCAAAGTGCTAGGTGACGCGAGAGGGTATTTCTTCGAGTCTTATCACCTGAAGCAGCTTGAATCGGCAGGTATTCGCACGCATTTCGTGCAAGATAACGAGTCCCATTCGCGTAAGGGAACAATTCGTGGCATGCATTTTCAACGAGGAGAATTTGCACAAAGTAAACTTTTACGAGTTGTTCATGGGCATGTGCTCGACGTCGTGGTCGACCTGCGCGCTCATTCACCCACTTTCAAGCGTACGCTTGCCATCGAACTTTCGAGCGAGAACCACGCGCAAATTTTGGTGCCTCGGGGAATGGCTCACGGTTTTTCGGTTTTAAGTGATTCAGCCACAATTGTTTACAAGTGCGATAACTATTATTCTCACCCGAATGAATGCGGCATCAACCCTGAAGACCCTGATCTAAATATTGATTGGCAAGTCCCAAAAGAGCAAAGGATTCTGTCAGACAAAGACAAAAGATCGCCGTCATTGAAGGCCGTGTTAGCGAATCGGGATTGGGAGAGCAAGTGAGCCATGACGTCGTGGTTGTGGGAGCCACAAGCCAGCTGGGTCAAACATTAAAACCGTTGCGACCCGAGTGGCGATATATTTCACAAGATGAATTGGATTTAACTCGCAGTGAAAACCTCGCAAAATTTTTTAGCACACGACCGCGCACCTTAATTAATTTTGCGGCTTATACTGCTGTGGACTTAGCTGAACAAAAGCGCGATGAAGCTTTGCGAATAAATACTCAGGCGGTTGGTGAATTGGCTCAATGTTGCGAGCGGTTCATGCATATTTCAACTGACTATGTTTTTAATGGCGAGGCGCAGACACCTTATGGCGAAGATCACCCGACTCAGCCGGTGAATTATTACGGCGAGACTAAACTTTTAGGTGAGAAGGCGGCTTTTGCGGCCAACTCTAAAACGATGGTGATACGTACTTCATGGCTTTATTCAAATTATGGAGTGAATTTTGTTAAACGCATGCTCGAGTTGTCGCGCACGCGAGACAACTTGAAGATTGTGAACGATCAACGGGGCTCACCTACCTACGCTCTAGATTTAGTAAACGCCGTCGTGGCCGCTGTAGAAAATGGGCTTGGGACAGGAGTGTATAACTTCTCGAATCTAGGTGACTGCACTTGGTATGAATTCACAAAAGAAATTTTTCGTTTAAAAAATGTCAACACGCTTGTGACACCCATTACGACAGCCGAATACCCTACTCCGGCCAAGAGACCAGCCTACAGTGTGCTGGATAAAACCAAAATCGCGAGAGCGCTCGACCTTAAAATACCAACTTGGCAGCACAGTCTTGCTGAGTTTTTGAAGGAGCATTTGTAAATTGAAGATCTTGTTCACTGGGGACTACCTGCCAGACTACAATCGCACCCAGATTATTAAAGTGGGTTTAGCTAAGCTCGGCCACACGGTGGTCGAATACCCTTTTAAAAAAAAGCGCACTGAACAACGTCGAAAAATTTTAGAGCTCGCAGTTGATTGCGATTTTATTTTCATGCCGAGCTTCACTCACCGCGAAGTGGGCTTTGTAAGAAAAACGGTTGGTCTGAATAAGAAAATCATTTTCGATCCGTTGATTTCGCGATACCTGACAAAAGTTTTTGATTACGAGTTGGTGTGGCGATGGAGCCTCTCAGCTTTGAGAAACTTTTGGCGTGATAAGCTTTCTATGGGTTATGCCGATTTCGTTGTCACGGACACGCAGGCACATCTAGAATATTTTCATAAGACATTTAGTGTGCCAAAAGAGAAAATGGCGCCACTTTATATCGGTAATAATTTTGATGAGTACTACCCAAGTGAAAATCATAAAACTGACCCTGGACGCTTTATGGTTGGCTTTTATGGCGGCTTTCTACCCTTACAAGGCGTAATGAATATTTTGAAAGCGGCGGAGAAACTTCTGCCTCAGACGGATATTCATTTCGAACTCGTGGGCTCGGGGTTTGAGTTCCAAAAAGCTCAAAAGTATGTTGAAGATCACAAGCTCACGAACGTCAGCTTGCCAGGGTGGTTGAAGCCGCCGGCCCTGCGTGACCATCTTCAAAAGTTGGATTTAGCGCTCGGAATTTTTGGTGAAACTGAAAAAAGTAATCTTGTTATACCGAATAAACTTTACCATTATGCGGCCTGCAGATTGCCGACGCTCACTAAAGACAGCCCAGCGCTACGTGAAATTTTTAGTCATGACGAAGATTTATTGCTGATCTCGTGTGCGACAGACGACATAGCCCAACATATACTGAAGCTGAAGCAAGATGGAGCTAAGCGCCGCAGTCTGGGCGAAAGCATTCATAAGAAAATGCGCGAAAATTATACTGAAACACATGTAGCCGCACGCTTGATGGCCATATTTGAGGGCATATAGTTATACGAAGTGAAGTGTGTTGAGTTGAACACATTAGTTCAGCGCTTTTTGTAAATCCCGAGTCACCTAAAAATAATCTCCGGCGAAAAATTTCAAACGGTACAATTAGACAGTCGGTAGCTGACAATGACAAGG
>JAYUVI010000113.1:0-2529 GCA_043754135.1 Bdellovibrionales bacterium
GTTTTAAACCATCGCGAATATCCGGCAATGCACGGCCAACGATCACGCTCATTGAATACTGTAGATAAGCGTGGCTCATCTCTTTGGTGATATCGATATCAGTCACATGTTTTGGTGCTTGTGTGTTTTCCATTTATTTCACCCTGGTGTTAAACATCGAGTTCGCCGGCCAATAGCGCATTGTCTTCAATAAATTTACGGCGAGGCTCTACCTGCTCACCCATCAACACGCTAAATGTCTCATCGGCGGTCATTACGTCATCAATGGTAACGCGAAGAAGGTGACGATTTTCAGGATTCAAAGTGGTCTCCCACAATTGTTCTGGGTTCATTTCACCCAAACCCTTATATCGCTGTACATAGAAACCTTGTTTGCTCGATTCCATCACGTAGTTGGCAAATTGCAGATAATCATCAATGACTTCTCCTTTTGCCTCATTTTCGATCTCAATCGGCAAAGGCAAAGTTTTATTCATCTCACCCCATAAACGTTTCAACTCAATCCATTCAGGTGACTCGGAGAAAGTTTGCGTGAACACATTCACCATTTTGTGGCCGAACTTCGTCAGTGTGATCGCAAATTGATTCGTGTTATAAACTTCGTCCTTCGAAATATTGACAGAAAGTTCCGTTAACCCGCGCTCAGGTGCAGCCTTGGCTTGCTGCTGAAGCTCGGTAAATTCTTTAGTGATAGCCTCTGTAAAAGGAAATGTTTTTTGAAAATCAGTGTTAGCTTTTAAAAAGTGCGTAAGCACTTCTCTCTCAAAGCGATTCGAAAGCGCTTTTAAGATTTGATCAAAGCGGCGCACGTTAAAAATTAATTCTTTTAATTTTTGTTCTGAGGTGCCGGTTTTCAAATTTTTAATTTTTAGAGTTTCGAGACTTGCAGACAGCAAATAGTTTGTGAGTGCCGCTTCGTCTTTTAAGTAAACTTCAGATTTACCTTTTTTGGCGCGGTACAAAGGCGGTTGCGCAATATAAACGTAACCCTTTTCAATCAACTCCGGCATCTGACGATAAAAGAAGGTGAGTATTAGCGTGCGGATGTGCGAGCCGTCGACATCGGCGTCAGTCATTATAATAACTTTATGATAGCGAACTTTTTCAATGTTGATGTTGTCACGACCAATACCTGTGCCTAACGCGGCGATCATCATTTTGATCTCTTCGTTCGATAACATTTTATCGAACCGCGCTTTTTCAACGTTCAAAATTTTACCGCGTAAAGGAAGTACTGCTTGCGTTTTTCTGTCGCGAGCTTGCTTAGCTGAACCACCTGCCGAGTCACCCTCAACCAAATACAATTCGCATAGTGCTGGATCACTCTCTTGGCAATCAGCCATTTTACCGGGCAACGCGCCCGAATCGAGTGCGGTTTTTCGACGAGCCATATCGCGAGCTTTACGGGCTGCTAAACGCGCGCGGGCTGCTTCAACACACTTACCAATAACCAATTTCGCAGCAGATGGGTTTCGCTGTAACCAATCTGAAAATTTTTGGTTAACAAGTGTTTCAACGATACCCTTAACTTCTGCATTCCCAAGTTTAGTTTTTGTCTGACCTTCGAATTGCGGCTCACGCACTTTCACGCTAATGACGGCGCACAATCCTTCACGAATATCTTCGCCTTCTAGATTGGCTTCTAAGTCTTTCAGAAGTTTGCTCTCGGTGGCATACGAATTCGCCGTTCGCGTAACTGAGCCTCTGAAGCCGATAAGATGGGTCCCGCCTTCAACTGTGTTGATGTTATTGCAATAAGTGTAAATAGATTCCACATAAGAATCATTCCACTGCATCGCCACTTCAACTTCAACGCCATCTTTTTCAGTTTTAAAATAAACAATATCGTTATGAACTGTTTTTCTCGACTCATTTAAATGGCCGATGAATTCTACAATACCTTTGTTGAACTGGAACTCATCTTTTTTGCCATTTCGTTCGTCCATTAAGCCTATGTAAAGGCCCGCATTTAAAAATGCCAACTCGCGAAATCTTTTAGCGAGCATAGTGGAATCGAATTTTAAATTTTCAGCTTTAAAAATTAATGTGTCGGGTTTGAAAGTAGTTTTTGTGCCCGTCGTCTTGGCCTCGCCCAATTTCTGCATCGGACCCGTCGGTATACCTTTTTCAAAGTACATGCGATAAACAGAACCTCCGCGCTTCACTTCGACCGTGCACTGACTCGAGAGAGCGTTCACGACTGAAGCGCCTACACCATGCAATCCACCAGAAACTTTATAGGTGTCGTTATCGAATTTACCGCCGGCATGCAAAACCGTCATAACGACTTCAAGCGCCGACTTCCCGCTCGTGTGCATTTCTACCGGAATACCTCGGCCATCATCTTCAACTGTGAGCGAACCGTCTGCATGAATCGTGACCATAATTTTGTGGCAATGTCCGGCAAGCGCTTCATCTACTGAGTTGTCGACGATTTCAGAAACGAGGTGGTGGTATCCGCGCATTTCTGTGTCACCAATGTACATGCCCGGTCTCTTACGAACTGCTTCTAAACCTTCGAGAACTTGG
>JAYUVI010000114.1:0-3964 GCA_043754135.1 Bdellovibrionales bacterium
TTTTGCCATTTTTCTCAATTACCCGAAACAAGAATTGCTTCACGGTATCAATAGCAGGTTTTTCATATACTTAATGCGCCGCAATATCAAATGGCACCGGAGACCCAAAGCTCAAGTTGTCTAAAAAATTGACGATAAGTCCTGTGTATAGAAACGACTGTACAAGGAGTTGTCATGATTAATTGGGATGAGTTTGAACACATTCATGTCATCAAAAAGTTAAAACAAATTTTGGCATCTTGGTGGACCATCGACATCATTTTCACAGATGAGCGCGGCCAAGTCCGATCAGCCGATTTGAAAGGGCCTAATTTTGTAAACCCCGCTGTCAAATTTCTCATGAGCAAAGAAGCTGCAGTGGAAAATCTTTCGACAACTGTCGCAAAGCATATGGAGTCAATTCGTCAAACAAATACACGGTACTCAATTCATAAATGGGATATGGCTGGTTTCGATACAGCACTAGTACCGATCATTATTGAAAATGAATTCATGGGCACTGTTGTGGCAATGGGATTTTTAAAAGACACCACCGCCACAAATCGTTTAAACGAAGTTCGTGAGCGTTTAGCGGCGTTTGCGGCACCGAATGAAGTGATTGAAGAAGCTCTGCCTAACATTCGCTCAATTGAAGATCGCGATCGCGACCACTTTTTAACTCTGGTTGAACTTGTCGCGCAAGAAGTAGTGACTTTGCATTTAGAAATCACTTCTCGCGAGAATCGCATTCGTGAATTAAATAAAGAACTCGGCAGCCGCTACAAGTACGACAACATGATCGGCAAATCGAAGCCGATGCAAAATCTCTATTCACTTCTCGATAAAATTAAAATGGCAGAATCAACATGCTTGATTCACGGCGAAAATGGCACTGGCAAAGAACTTATCGCTCGCGCTATTCACTACAACTCACCTCGCAAAGATAAATCTTTTGTGGTGCAAAACTGTTCGGCCTTTAATGACAACCTTTTAGAATCTGAATTATTCGGTCACGTGAAAGGTTCATTTACCGGCGCTATTCGCGATAAAAAAGGCCTCTTTGAAATGGCCGATAAGGGCACATTTTTTCTAGATGAGATTGGTGACACTTCACCCACCATGCAAGTGAAGCTCCTCCGCGTCCTGCAAGAGGGTACGTTTACTCCTGTTGGTGCTGTTGAACCGAAACGCGTGAATGTGCGGATCATTGCAGCGACAAATAAGAATTTAAAAGAAATGGTTGAACAAGGCATTTTTAGAGAAGACTTATATTATCGTTTGAACGTGATTAACATTAGCGTGCCGCCCCTTCGGGAGAGAAAAGAAGATATCCCATTTTTGGCAGAATACTTTTTGAATCGTACAGCCGATCAGCACGGCAAAAAGATTCTTACTAAGCGTGCTCTTGAAAAACTTTATGACTACCCGTGGCCGGGTAACGTGCGCGAATTGCAGAACGAAATCGAGCGCGTGGTCGTGCTTGCTGGTGGCCAAGAAAGTAAAATCACTGCTGAAATGCTATCGCCAAAACTTCTTGAAATGGCGGATAAAGGCAAAGTTCAAGGCGCGCGTTTACATGGTAAATTAAAAGATGCGCTTGAGGACCTCGAGAGAGATCTTATTCGTGATGGACTTCGCCGCACCGGTTGGAACAAATCGAAACTAGCCAAAGAGCTAGGTATCAGTCGCGCAGGACTTATTATGAAAGTTGAGAAGTACGGTCTCGATAAACGCAAAATTGTAAAATAGTCCAAACCTTACTAACACTTGAGCTCAAGCACGCCCGATAGGGTGAGCTTTTTTAATTTTTTTCATAAGTGACTAAAACTTGGTGGGTTTTCGCAGTTGAAAATATGGACGGAACTGTTTTCACTGTCGTCTCTACAATTCGATTACAAAAACGATTTCAAGTATTTAACTAGAGTACCCCGCAGATTTTACTTATCAATCTTTGAACAGTTTTTTTATATGAACTAGGCACGAAGTTTGTAGTGTCACATTACTAATGAGCACTCAGGGGACCATAGAACCAACACTATCTCGATTATCGAATTACATTCGTACACAGTACAATTGCTCGTTTGATTTTCAAGAGGCCGAAAGCCTTCGTTACGAACTGACAGCGCGATTGAATAAGATCGTGAACGAGAATGCTCATGTCGTTGAGGGGAACTGGGTTTTTTTTCCGATATTTATTGAGCGTCAGCTTAAAGGCGTGGCGCGCATTTCTAAACCCCATAACCTTGATGAATCTGTGCTCGAAAACTTGCAAAAAATTATTCAAGCCGTGTTTGAAGGTCGCCTCGAAAGTATAGCTGCTCTACATAACCTTGATTTTCTCGAAGAAAATCTGAAAAGCGCGCTCTCGGCTCAAGAGTATAATGCTAAAGAAAATGCGAAAATTTTGGAGATAAGCAAATTTAGAAAGAACGACTTCCCCTTCCCCGAGAAAAGTGCCAACCCCCCGTTCAACTTTCCCTTCTTTATTGAAGCTCTTGACCCTGAAGATATTTTTAAAATGGCTGTGGAAATTCACACGCGCAGTGAGCGCTACGCGTTTGTGTCGATTCAAGATGTCAATCCCGACGTGTTTGTAAAAATTGAAAGCATTCAAGCTTTGGGTGAAATGACGGTGTTTATACCAGACGTGGCGGCATTGACGCCGCAACAGCAACAGCAAGTGGCCTGCTATTACGACGGCGTACGCGATAAAACTGGACCACAGTTTATTGCCGGCACGACTGAGAATTTCGCTAAACTGAAAGCGGACCCCAACATGAACACAGAATTTCTATCGTATTTGATGATCGGCTATCTGCGCCTCAGAAAGCCATTTCGCGATTATAAACGCGAAAATATTCTCGAATTTTTCTTTGATAGTTTATCGGGCCGCACTTACCATGAATAAATGACCCCGCAGAAGAACGATCAGACAAATTTGCTCGACTCACCTGCGCAGCATTTTGTGAGTTCGGCAATCGGTACTGATAACTATCAGGTTCTACCGCTCGCTGGTGACGCCAGTTCGCGCCGTTATATGCGTATTGTTTACCAAGATAAATCGTCAGTGCTCATGATTTGGGAGCCCTTCACCGACGACGGCCATTACCCTTTTTTAAATGTTTTGCAGCACTTCGCTCATCACGGCGTACACGTACCTTTTGTTGTGGGAAAGGCTCCCAAATTGGGCTTGGTACTGCTCGAAGATTTGGGTGACCTCACGTTAGAACGTAAATTTTGGGAGAGTCAGAATTACGCCCAAGCACTCCCCGACTACCACCAAGCTATCGATGAAATTATTAAAATTCACTACGCCGCCACTAATGATCGTACGAGTGGTTGTACTGCTTTCGGCGTGGACTTCAATGTTGAAAAATTGCTGTGGGAGATGAATTACGGTTTCGAACATTTAATCGAAAAATTTTGCAAAGTGCAGCTTGCAGCCAAAGACAACACCGCTTTGCAAAATATTTTTGTCGATATTTGCACGCAATTGCACAACCAGCCCAAGCATATTTGTCACCGCGATTATCACTCCCGAAATATTATGCTGAAACTGGGCAAAACTTATGTGATCGATTTTCAAGACGCACGCACCGGGCCGATTCAATATGACCTCGTTTCACTCGTGCACGACTCTTACGTAGATATGGGCGAGCAGATGCGCCAAGAAGTTTTAGACTATTACGTCACCCAAGCCAACGCGCAAAGGAAAACGCCGATCAATCGCGCTGAGTTTCAAGCGGTATTTAAATTACAAATGCTTCAGCGTTGTTTTAAGGCGTGCGGTAGCTTTTCGAGTTTTTATAATATGCGCGAAGACTTGCGTTATTTAAAATATCTAAAACCTACAGTAATGAAAGTCGCCCAAGCACTAGAAGATTACCCGCAATACAAACTGTTTTTAAATATTATGCGCGATAATGGTTTGCTTGAGCTTGATTATCTAAACCCTACCAAAATATGAACGCACTTTTGCTCAGTG
>JAYUVI010000115.1:0-6097 GCA_043754135.1 Bdellovibrionales bacterium
GCACATTAATACCGTAACGACGAATGCGATCGTGCAGTGTGCTTTTTGCTAAGCCCATATCTTCAGCGGTTTTGCGTTGGTTGCCATCGTAATAACTCAAACGTTCAATAATGGCTTGGCGTTCATATTCGAGCAGTTGCTGCTTGGCGATCACCGGTCGGGGTGCGTTCGGTGGCCTTTCGACCTCAGTCGGTCGTGGTAAATCGATGACGTCTTGAACCTCAGTTTTTGAGATGGGTATGTCGGGGTAAAGGGCTGAAGCACGCATCACCATATTGCGTAGTTCACGTATATTGCCGGGCCACTTGTGCTCACGCAAAACGACGTAAGCATCGGGAGTGAAGCGCACCTTCATCGGGCGCGCGAAATGGTGCACCAGCGTGTCGAAATCTTCATAGCGTTCACAAAGTGCCGGCGGTCGAATTTGCAAGATGTGAATGCGATAGTAGAGATCTTCACGAAAAAATCCGTCGCTCACGAGTTGAACTAAGTTGCGGTTGGTGGCGGCGATAATTCTCACATCTGTCGGTTCGGTATTGTCGCTTCCGACGGGTTTAATTTCGCCGTTTTCTAAAGCGCGCAGAAATTTAGGTTGTATGTTGAGTGGCATATCGCCAATTTCATCGAGAAAAAGCGTGCCCCCTTGGCAAACAGCAAAAGCGCCACGACGAGCTTCCTGTGAACCGGTGAAGCTGCCTTTCCTATGACCGAAAAGTTCACTCTCCGCGAGCGATTCGGTGAGAGCGCTGCAGTTCACACTGAGAAAAGGTCCCGACGCGCGGTTGGACATTTTATGAAGTTGATTGGCAATCAATTCTTTGCCGCTCCCTGAGGGACCGGCGATAAGTACAGGGTGTGGGGATTGCGCAATGGAAGGCAATCGTTGCAGTTGTGATTGCCACTCTTTGTTTTTGGTATTCATCACAACATCGCTTGTGAGAACGTCTTTTTCGAGTGTGAAGACCAAGTCTACGTTGCCGATACGCAGTCGATCGAAACTTTGCAATTTGGCTTCTATGATTTGTGAACCGTTCAGCAACGTGCCGAGCTTGGAGCGTAAATCGCGCACATAATACCCATCAGGTTTGCGTTCGATACGCAGGTGTCGTCGTGAGACCAGTGGGTCTTCGATGAATATACTCATGCTGTGATCGCGCCCAATGGTGTTGTATTCGGTGAGAGCATAAACTTTTTTCATGCCTCCCGTGAACATTGTGATTACGGCTGCGAATGGTTGTGCGTCTTCGTTCAACATGAATTTGCCCCTTTTTAAAGATTTGGTGATAGAGATCATCAAAAATTGTGCCGAGTTTGAGTTCGCCGTTCCTCAAACTGCAGTGAACTCGGGCGATATGAGCTCTTATTGTGAAGACGGGGTCTCCATATCTAGACAAGACCTTTTCTTGATTGCTACAACTAACTCTATGATTGCTAAATTTATTAAGAGCGCGGCCGATAGCCGTGGTTGGCCTGAAAATAATTCACCTGAAGTGGGAATGGTCGGGCGTTCGAATGCGGGCAAGTCTTCGATCATCAACAAATTGGCCGGGCAGAAAAACTTAGCGCGCGTGAGTCAGGCACCGGGCAAGACAGCGCTGCTGAATTTCTATCAAATGGACCGTTACACTCTCGTCGATATGCCAGGTTACGGTTATGCCTCACGCGGCAAGAGTGAGCGCGACGCGTGGACGCCAATGATCGAAGAATATTTGCAGAATCGCGAAAATTTAAAAGGCGTTGTGCTCGTGATGGATATTCAACGGGACTGGAGCGTAGACGAACGCAATCTTGTCTCGTGGCTCGATCAAAACGGAGTGCCCGTCGTTGTGGCGCTTAACAAAGCTGATAAACTCAATCAAAAAGAAATGGCGGAGAGAAAACGCGCCATGAAAAGTATCCGCGATGTGCGGGGTATTGTGTACACCTCAGCTGAAAAAAAAACTGGGATAGATGATTTGAACCGCATGATTTTCGACACATTTTTAAAAGAGGGTTTATGAAAACAGTTGGTGTGATCCCCGCGCGCTATGCTTCGACACGTTTACCGGCGAAACCACTTTTGAAAATTAACGGCAAGCCACTGCTCGAGTGGGTGATCCGAGGCGTACGTGAGGCGAAGTCGCTCAACGAATTGTTGGTGGCTACAGATCACCCTGAAATTGCGCAGCTGGCGAAAAGCTTAGATGTCGAAGCCGTTATGACCGACCCGGCGTTGCCATCGGGTAGTGATCGCGTGTGGGCGGCCGCTCGTGGGCGCGAGGCTGATCTTATTTTAAATATACAGGGCGATGAACCGTTGATTGCACCGTCGTGGATTGATGGTTTAATTGACTGCTTTGCGGGTAGGCCCCATTTGCAAATGGCGACTCTCGCCCATGCTTTGCCGGCTGACGAGTTGGACGCGCTAGGCACTGTAAAAGTAATTATGAATCGCGCAGGTGAAGCGATTTACTTTAGCCGCTTTGCTATCCCGTATTCGCGCGAAGGGTTAGATAAGTGGCCCGGCACGGCTCTTAAGCACATAGGTCTGTATGCTTATAAAAAGAGCTTTTTGGGGCAGTTTTGTGAGCAAAAACCTACCGCCATCGAAAAGGCTGAGAGTTTAGAGCAATTACGGGCGCTGTGGCTGGGAGCAAAAATTCACGTGGTGCCGGTCGACGCTGTTTCTGTGGGCGTCGACACACCTGATGATGTTAAAAAGGTAGAAGCGATCTTGGCTAAGCGCGGGTAGATCCATAAAAAATCCTCATTTCTTGTCTTTGGGATACTAAAAGTCTATATTTAGACTCGATGAAAATCCTAGAAAAAAACAAAGCGTCATCGAGTCGAAATAAGTCTAAAACTCCCGCAAAAACCCGCTCTGATAAAAACAAAGTTTTTAAGCAGAAGTTTGTGTTTGTGACAGGGGGAGTTGTTTCTTCTATTGGCAAAGGTTTGACTGCCGCTAGCTTAGGCACCTTGCTTGAAGCGCGCGGAGTAAAGGTTTGCATGATGAAATGCGATCCTTATATCAACGTCGACCCTGGCACGATGTCACCGCTTCAACATGGCGAAGTTTATGTGACCGAGGACGGCGCTGAAACCGATTTAGATTTAGGTCACTACGAGCGTTTCACTTCAGATTCGTTAACTCGCGCCAATAGCATCACTGCGGGCCAGATTTACGAAAGCGTAATTAGTAAAGAACGCCGTGGCGATTATTTGGGTGGTACTGTGCAAGTGATTCCGCACATAACCGATGAAATAAAACGCCGCATTTTTGAAACTGGGCAAGGTAGTGAAGTGGTTATCGTTGAAATCGGCGGTACCGTGGGTGATATCGAAGGTCTTCCGTTTATTGAGGCCATTCGTCAGATGCGCACAGATGTCGGTTTTGAAAATTCTATTTTTGTACATGTGACGTATGTGCCATACATTGCAGCCGCTGGAGAGTTGAAAAGTAAACCTACGCAGCACTCAGTGAAAGAGTTGCGTGAAGAAGGTATTCAACCTGACTTTTTGATTTGCCGCTCTGAAAAGCATTTAAATGACGACATTAAAAAGAAAATTGGCTTGTTTTGTAGTGTGCACGAAGACTTCGTGATCGCCGCGACAGATTCTGAATCGATTTATGATGTACCACTGGTTTTGCACAGTGAAGGTTTTGATGAAAAAGTGGTAGAGCGTTTGAAGCTCGATGCAAGCACCGCACAACTGCAGGGTTGGAAAAAAATGGTCCACGCCCTCAAGAGTCCTGATCATAAAATTACTATTGGTATTGTCGGCAAGTATGTAGATCTCAAAGAAAGTTACAAATCGTTGAACGAAGCTATTATTCACGGTGGAATTGCCAATAGCACCAAAGTAAATGTTGTTTACGTGGATTCTGAGACTTTAAATGAGCGTAACGTGAATATGGCACTGGCTGATGTTCACGGTATCTTGGTGCCGGGTGGTTTTGGCGAACGTGGTGTTGAAGGTAAAATTTCAGCTATTCGCTACGCCCGTGAAAATCGTATTCCGTTTTTTGGTATTTGCTATGGTATGCAGCTCGCGAGTATCGAATTCGCTCGTAGTGTTTGCGGTATAAAAGATGCAACCAGCCGCGAGTTTGAATCTTCCCACAAATCAAAAAATCTGGTGATCGATTTTATGGAGGAGCAAAAGAACTTGAAAGTAAAGGGTGGTACAATGCGCTTGGGAGCTTTTGAATGTTCTTTGATGAAAGGCTCGCGCGTCGCTCGCATTTATGGCGCGAAGCGGATTTCAGAACGACACCGTCACCGTTATGAGTTTAACAACCGTTACCGCGCGCTGTTTGAAAAGAACGGTATGAATCTTTCTGGCGTGTGTGAAGAGCGTAATCTCGTTGAAATCGTTGAGATCACTGAGCACCCTTGGTTTGTTGGGGTTCAATTTCACCCTGAGTTTAAATCGCGACCTCTTCAGCCGCACCCGCTGTTCACGAGCTTTGTGGCGGCTTCATTAGAGAATCGCCGACACTCGCTAAATGTGACTGATCGCGAGAAGCGTAAAATTAAAATCACTTCGCCTAAGTCAGTTAAAGAGGCCATTTCATGATTGAAATTGAAGAAGCTCGCCGCGTTCTACGTGTCGAAGCACAATCCATTTTAGATGTGGCTGAACGACTCGATAACAATTTTAAGCAGGCGACAGATTTAGTTTTGAATTGCAAAGGCAAATTAATTGTCACGGGCATTGGCAAATCAGGTTTAGTCGGTCGTAAAATTGCCAGCACCTTCAGTTCGACGGGTACGCCGTCTTTATTCTTACATCCTACAGAAAGTTCTCACGGTGATTTAGGTGTGATTTCGGCTGGTGATATCGTTCTGGCCATTAGCAACAGTGGTGAGACAGAAGAGTTAAACCCGATTATGCATTTTACCGCACGTCGAAATATCCCGCTTATTGGCATGACCAGCAAAGCGACCAGCACATTGGGCAAGGCAGGCGTGTTTCTAGATATAAGTGTGAAAGAAGAAGCTTGCTCGCTGGGGCTTGCACCCACTTCGAGTTCAACCGCCACACTCGCTTTGGGCGATGCCTTAGCCATGGCCGTTTTAAAAATGCGTGGTTTTGGGCGCGAAGCTTTTGCTGAGTATCACCCTGCAGGTTCACTGGGCCGACGTTTGTTTTTGCGTGTGAAAGATTTGATGCACGCGGGTTCAGCTCTACCCATAGTTAAAAAGAAAGATGATATGGGAAAAGTAATTGCCTTAATGACCGCCGCCGAAGTTCGGGGTGTGGCGGGCGTTGTCGACGAAAAAAATCAACTCTGCGGTTGCGTTACAGATGGTGATATTCGCCGCCGTCTTGAGAAAAATAAAAACCCACTTTCTGAAGTTGCAGAAGACATTATGTCTCTCAATCCGAAGACGATCGATGCTTCTGAAATGGCCGAGAAAGCTCTCTTTATTATGGAGCAGTTTCAAATTCAAAATCTGTTTGTCATAGATAAGTCGGCGGGATCTCCACAGGTACCTGTTGGTTTGATCCATCTGCAGGACCTGATCAAAGCCAAACTTCGATAGACCTAAAAACAGAGTGATCGATCTTGTGCCTTACATAAGCCTTAAGTCGAGTGTTTGCGTCGAGTGATAGTCAAACTCAAAGTTCACACTTACGATTAACTTTATGCACAGTTCACGACATCTATGGCTATCAGCATCTCTTTTACTATTATTGAGCCTTAACGCTCGCGCTGAGGTTATAGAATTTCCCGAGGAAGAATTAGCTACAGAATCTGTTTTACCGATTTTCGATAAAACAGTTGTGGTGCGTGAGCGTGTTGTGAAAACTGAGGGCAAAATTGAATTAGGTGCCGGTGGCGGTTTAAATTTAGCTGAGCCACTTTATGGGCAGGCTGTTTTTAATTTTTCGGCAGGTTATCATTTCAATGAACTTCACGGGTTTACCATTACAGGTTTTTTTCTGAACACAGATTTATCTTCGGCCGCTCGCGATCTCAAACAGGGGACGGGTCTCGAAGGCGCTAGATTCAATGCCAGCCTCGCACCAAAAGTAGAAAATATGTTTTTTGCCAACTACCAGCTCACCGCTTATTACGGCAAATTCAGTATGTCCAAACAGTCGACGA
>JAYUVI010000116.1:0-3138 GCA_043754135.1 Bdellovibrionales bacterium
GGCCACCGACGTCAGAATCGTACGCGACAACATGTCGTTCACCGAACGGTTGACGATAGCCGAAAAGTTTTCGCCGCGAAAGAGTTTTACGTTTTCACGAATACGGTCGAAGTTAATAATCGTGTCGTGAAGCGAGTAACCGATCAAAGTTAAAACCGCGGCCAGAGTGTGGACACTAACTTCGCGATCAAACACCGCAAAGATCGCGACCATCACGATGGTGTCGTGTAACAAACAGAACACAGCGCCTGGTGCATATTTGAAATCAAAACGAAAACCGACGTACACCAAAATCATAAGAAGAGCATAGAATGTTGCTAAAACGGCATTGTGTTTAAGCTCTTCGCCCACTTGCGGACCAACTGAATCGATTCGACGTATTTCAACATTGTTACCTTGAAATTCGGTCTTTAAACCTTCAGTGATCTTCGCAAGCATGGCAGTCTGCATTTCGTTCGACTCTTTGTCGTCTTTGCCGTGAACGGCCTCAAGGCGAATCAACACTTCATTTTTGTCGCCAATACTTTGTACCGAAGCTTTGTGGTACCCGAGCTTGGTGACCGTATCGCGAACTTGATCTGTGCCCACTTCGTTTTGAAACTGCACCTGAATCTCGGTACCACCGGCGAAGTCGATACCGTAGTCAAGGCCGTGAAAGAAAATCATACCGATACCGATGAACATAAGAAACGTCCACGCCGGGATAATTATTTTTGCCTTACCGATGAAATCAAATTTGCCTGGATAGAACTTTGAATCTCCCATAAACTTAGCCTTCTTTTTTCATAGTCAAAATATTGAGGTTCATTCTGAGTACCAAAGTGTCGAGTATGGTTCTAGATACGAAAACCGCGGTAAAGAGCGACACGGCGATACCAATCATAAGTGACACAGCAAAACCACGAACGGGGCCGGTACCGTAATACATGAGCACGAGCGCTGTTAAAATTGATGTGGTGTTCGAGTCAAAGATCGACGTGAAAGCGTGACTAAAGCCATCTTTCAATGCCGTTACACGACTCACGCCACGCCGCAATTCTTCTTTAATACGTTCGTAAATAATGATGTTCGCATCAACCGCCATACCAACCGTCAGAGCAATACCTGCCACACCTGGTAATGTGAGCGTCGCGCTAAGCGATGACAAAATTGCAAATGTGAAAAGCACGTTTAAACCAAGAGCGATAGTCGCGACTAAACCAGCGAGCCCGTAATAAATTAGCATGAAGGCAACAACGGCTGCAGAGCCCACTAAAGAAGCGATTTTCGCTTTATGAATAGAATCGCCACCAAGTGATGGACCAACAGTACGTTCTTCTAACTGCTCAAGAGCAGCAGGCAATGAACCCGCACGAAGAGCTGTCGCAATAAACGTGGCTTCGTTTTGGGCAGATTGAAAATCGCGCGTGCCGCCCAAAGTGATGCGCGCTGAATCGCTATCGATTTGGCGCTCTACGCGAGGAGCAGATTTTACGACATCATCGAGAACGATAGCGAGAAAACCACCCGCCGCTTTTTCGGTAAGATCAGCAAAAAGTTTACGACCTTCAATCGAAAAGCTGAAAACCACTTCGGGTTTACCCATTTCGTCGGCACGTACAGACGCGTCTGACAATTGGGCACCACTCAAGGCTGAATCTGTCATCACCAATATAGAGCGACGACCAGTTTCGAGATTGGCAGCATTATCGAGTTTTTCAAAAACAATTTTGGTGTGTGTCGGTAATTGTTTCTCAAGATCCTCATTTAAGCGCTTCACGTAGGCGCTGTAACCCATATTGTTTTCACCCAGCTTATAGGTGCCAGCTTTCTCCGCCCCTTGGATCATCGACTCTAATTTATCAGGCGCGATTTCACTCGACACCACTCTAAAATCTAAACGCGCGGTGCGGTTGATCAATTCTTTGGCGCGAACTGCATCTTTCACACCAGGCAATTGCACGAGAATGCGATCACTCCCTTGTGCGGTGATGCTCGGCTCGGCCACACCAAATTCGTCAATGCGGTTACGAATCACTTCGATCGACTGCTCGACCACGTGTTTTTTCATCTCGATCATTACGGCGTCAAAATAGGCCAGGTGCAATCGATCAGGATTGTTTTCGATAATTTGTAAACGAGTGGCGTAGCGGTCTTCCATAAATTTGGTGATGGCGTCTTTATTATTCGCTCCGCCAGTCAAAACTTCGATTTCGGTTTTGTTTTCGCCGATAATTCGTATGGCTTGGTAGCCGATATTGTCAGCTTTAAATTGACCTTCGAGTTCTTTCACCAGGCGAATCGCTTGCTCTTGTACAACGGCATTTACATCGGCTTGCATAGTGAGATGCAAACCGCCTTGAATGTCGAGACCCAAAATCATTTTATTTTTGCCGAAGAAAGAATCTTTGTCGTAGTTCACAAAGTTGGGCGACACCCAAATGCAGCCCACGATAAGAGCCACTATAATAATGATCCAACGCGATTTCAGATTATGCATTCGCTGCTCCCTCATTAACCGTCGAAGCCACTTGCGATTTCAACACGCGGATTTCAACACCGTCAGACACTTCAAGAGTGACAAATTTTTCGTTCAAACCTTGAACTTTGCCGTAGATACCACCTGAAGTGATAACTGCGTCACCACGTTTCATAGTGTTCACAAAACTTTGGTGAGCTTTTTGGCGTTTAGTTTGCGGGCGAATAATAAGAAAATAAAAGATCGCGAAAATAGCGATGAAAGGCACCATTTGCTCAATCATATTCGGGCCTGGGGCGGAGCTAGCCGCAGCTTGGGCAAAAGCAGTTGATGAAAAAAACATAAAGGCCTCCATTGAAAAAAAGTAAGGTTCTATCTAATCACGGCAAACCCCGGATAAATCACGACTTTACGAATCGTGTCAAACAAAAATCGCGAAATTCTGCCCACTTGCCGGCGCGAATTGCGGCTCGTGTTTTGGTCATGAGATCGAGATAAAAATGCAAGTTGTGAATGGTGTTCAGTCTTGCTGAGAGAATCTCACCACTTAAGAAAAGGTGGCGCAGATAGGCTTTCGAGTAATTTGTGCAGGTGTAGCAGGCGCACTCGGGGTCTAAGGGGGACGGATCGTTTTTGTATTCTGTGCGCTTAATGCTCACTTTACCTTGCCATGTGAAAAG
>JAYUVI010000117.1:0-7751 GCA_043754135.1 Bdellovibrionales bacterium
GGCCTCATCGTCAAAATCTGATTTTAGTCAATACACCCGCTCAACGTTCAGGGTACGATCTCCCTGAAGCTGAATACCGAAAACGTTTCATACTGAAACGCTGCCCCCCACAACTCACGACGAATTAACGACCCTATAAAGCGAGATCACCACACGACCGACTCATTCACTCCTCCTAAAACGCACACAAGTTCACGCGTTTATCTCATATCGAAACACTCACAGTGAGACTGTCGTCACAATAATGAACAGTCCGTCAACTTGTAGACGGCACCTCACCTCTTAAACAGTTATAGCGGTTTCTGACAGGCCCCATTTTTGCAAATTACTAGAGCAAGGGGGACGCAATGAGAAAGCCAAGTTTCAAAACAATACAAAAACTCGCAATTCGTAGCTTAGCTGTCGCGATCTTTTTCTCGTCTATCCCCGCAGTATCGGCTGTCCCATTTCGAAACGCTTTTGAGCAAATGGATTTGATCAACCGTGAAACCAAAGAATTGAATCTCAGTATGTTGGCGCGTATGCAAGTGATCATCGATCAATACCAAATGGATTTGTCAAAATACATCCCCTATAAAAGCATTCCACAATATAGCCAAAGCCAAGATGTCGCACATAAAGTTTTACGCCAAACTTTGAAAACATGGATGAGCAGCGATGCCGCAACCAACTCGGTTCTTATGCAACAAGCTTCAGTTTTAGATAACACACTTTCAACAGCAGCCGGCACGACCGCACATAAATTTAACTTTCGTATCAACGCACTCGAGACTCAGGCTGAAATGATTTACAAAGGTGTAGTTGAAGCTTCGGTGTCTTATGATCTCGCCGGCGGCGACACTCAGGTGCAAGTTTCAAAGCAAGCCGGCGCACGCACTATCGCCTACACTCACCTCGACAACAGCGATGGCCAAAGCGATGTTATCGGCGTCCGTTGGAACTTCTAAAATTCTCGCGGCAGGCGACTATTGCTCTAGACTGTCTTGCCGATATCTTTGCGATACTGCATACCTTCGCACTTTACATTAGACAGCAATCCATAAGCGCTCTTTAAAGCTAACGGCAACGACGACGCTCGCGCGACGACATTCAATACACGACCACCATTAGTTTGAAACTGCTCACCGACTCGCTTGGTGCCCGCATGCAAAATGTAAGTGAGTGGATCATTCGACGTAAAAGCTCCTGGTACATTCGCTGCCTTACGCACCGTTGGCAAATCAATTGGCGTGCCTTTCACTGGATTATCAGGGTAACCCTCTGCCGCAACAACAATGCAGGCCACGGCCTGAGAAGTCCACTCAAGCTGCGGGACGCGCCCTTCTGCAATATCATGCATAACTTCGCCCCAATCGCCATCAAGCAAAGGTAAAATGGTCTGTGTCTCAGGGTCACCAAAACGCGTGTTGTATTCTAAAACTTGCGGGCCGCGATCGGTCAGCATCACGCCAATAAAAACCACTCCCCGATACAAAAACTTTCTTTTCTGCAAACCCTTTAGCGTCGGCAAAATCACAAGCTCTTCAATTTGCTGAATTAATTTTTCTTCGATCGCAATCGGCGCGACCACACCCATACCACCAGTGTTGGGGCCGCGATCGTCATCAAGTAAACGTTTATGATCGCGCGCAAACGGCAGCACTTGATAATCTGTACCGTTAGTTAAAACTAAAACTGAAAGTTCACGCCCAGGTTGAAATTCTTCAACCAACGCACGCTCACCGGCTTTGCCCAATTTTTTCTCAACGAAAATTTCTTTCGCAGCCGATTCAAGCTCAGCCATATCGGCGCAAATAAAAACACCTTTACCGGCAGCCAGGCCATCAGCCTTCAACACATAGGGCGGAGCAAAATTCTTCGCTGCCTTCGACGCTTCAGCCACTGTCGACACCACAAACGAACGCGCAGTCGGCACGTCAAACTCTTGCATAAATTCTTTTGAAAATATTTTGCTGCCCTCAAGCTGTGCGGCCTCTTGTGAAGGGCCAAACACGGTCACTCCAGCAGCTCGTAGTTGATCAGAAAGACCCGCCACCAATTCAGCTTCGGGGCCGATCACAGCTAAATCGAGAACTTGGGTCTTGGCCCATGCACACAGCGCTTTAAAGTCACCACTTGGTACTGGCACCGCTTCAGCATCTAACCGAATGCCATCATTACCTGGCCAAATAAAAAGGCGGTGACCTGTTGCCGCCATGGCCTTCACCAATGCGTGCTCGCGCCCGCCTGAACCCACTACTAAAATATTCATACAGACTTTAGTCTTATACTGACTTTAGTACCTAGGCAATCTTCGCGAGCGAGCCTAATCTGAAGGAGAGCTTTGGGAGTCAACACATGCACGGTCTTAACGATAAAACAGTAGTTCTCGCCGGTCCTTTTGGGCTATTGATGCAGAATTTGGTGAGCCGTCTCGCTGAGCATGGCGCCGATGTAGCCGTTATAACAGACGACGTAAAATCCGCCGGTCGCGTTTGCCAGAACATTATGGATATGCGCGAAGTAAGTGAAAAATTCGGCCGAGCCGCAGCCTTCGAAGGCAAAATCGAAAATGAAAAAGCGGCCGAGAATAGCTTTAGTCAGTCAGCCGAAACCTTCGGCGGGACCGATGTTTTTATCGACACCCATTTGTTTAGTTTGAATATTCCATTTTTTGCCGAAGCCAATAGCAGCGATGTGAGTGGGCTCTTTCAAAATGCATTTCAAAAAACACAAACCCTGACCAACACGGCTTCAGCTTTTCTTAAGTCGCGCACTAAAGGTCGCATTATTTACTTACTTCACGAACTCGACATGTGGGCGGCAGAAAAAGCCTCGTCACCTATTTTTTCGCAATTCTCAAAGTATGTCGCTGACACCAGTTCAAAATTGGCCGAGCAAAACACCGCCGTGAACGCCCTCGCTATCGGAGTGAACGAAGAATATCTACTAACTCGCTTTTCAAAAGCGCAGACTATTCAGCAGTCTTTGCAGAAACTGCAAAAGACAATTCCTCACGCGCGCTTAGTCGACTATTCAGAAATCGCCAATATCACGAGCTTCATGGCAAGCTCGATGTCGTCTGGCTTAAGCGGTCAAGTGATTCGCTCGAATCACGGGTTGTAAATAGCTCTCGAGTCGTGAGCGGCTCAGAAGTGATAAATCGTGAGCGGCCCTCGAATCACAAGTTGTAAACGCTTTGGAATTATTTTTCGCACACGATATGTGGGTTGATATCCACAATTTGGTCTTGAACTCTTCTGCCGTGACTAAACCCTGGCCTTCTTTATAAGTGAGGTATTCAGCCCGCAGCATGATAAAAATCATTGTGACGATTAGCGATTAGCCTCGCTCTTGCTACCTGCTCAACCCCAGCATTTCTGCAAAACCGATTAATCGATTAAAAAACCGATTAATCGATCAAATTATCGATATATCGGTTTCTCCAACTAGCCACCGAGGGGATCCGCGAAAGTAAGAGACTCTCACCGGTGCTTCTCTCTACAACCAATGTTTTTTGCGGAACCAAAGATAAATCCCCATCGCCGTCGCGACCATCAAGATCAACGCGTAGGGGTAACCATAGTAGAATTTGAGTTCAGGCATAAATTCGAAGTTCATCCCGTAAATGCTAGCAATAAAATTTAAAGGCATAAAGAACACGCTGAAAATCGTGAGGAGTTTCATCACATCATTCGTGCGTGTCGCTGATTCGTTGCTCTTCTTTTGCTCCATCGACAAATACAAATTTAAAAGCGCATTCGTATTTTCAACCAATTCGTCGGCATAGAAAAACAAGTTATCGATCGTCTCACGTAAATCTTGGTAATAAGGGGTATTCACGAAGGCATCGGTACCCGACAGCTTGTTCAGTACATCGCCCGACAATCGCAGTACCCGCTTAAACACAAACGCCTTGCGCTTTAAATAATAACCATCTTCGAGAGAGAATGGTTTCGTACCTTGCGCATTGAAAATCTGCATTTCGTACTCTTCAAGCTGAGTCAGTCCGCGGTCAATGGGCGCATCGTAAGTCATCAGCACGTGGCGCAAAAGATCAAACAATAACAAGCGACCGGTTACATTTTCGCCGATTTCAATTTGGGCCTTCCATTTCTCCCGCAACATCGAAAGAAAAGCCTGATCTTTGCGGTGAATCGTCACCAACAAATTCTCAGTGTAGAAAATCGCAATTTTGCGCGTGAGTTCTTGAACGGTATCAGACTCGCCATGGCATTTATCGTCAAACGCACGAAAGATCATAAAGCTGTAAGTGGGGTGACGCTCATACTTCGGTAAATGCTCGGGGTCGAGACAGTCTTGCACCGAAGTTTTATGCAGGTCGAATTCTTTGGCGATTTTCTCAATATCAGATTTTTTCGGGTTAAAAATATCAACCCATTTAAAACCTGTCGGCGAAATAAGCGTGGTGATTTCAGCCATAACCTTACAACCTTTCGCTGATCACGATTTTCTCGGCGCGGGCATGCATTTCAGGCGGTACATACAAGCGCTCAATACGACGAATCTCATCGTATTTATGAAAAATCTCGGTGGATTGCTCTATAGGGTAAGGTTTCGCTAAACGGTCATAAAGATCAACTACAAATATCGGAAAGTTTTTTTCTATCGAATTGCCACCATGGTACTTCGATAAGCGGATCGACGAAGACGCAAACACCACCGGGATATCCGCCGCTTCTAGCGCCTCACGCATCTTACGCGAACGTAAACCCTTTTCTTTAGCCGTCGTATGCATTTCAAATAGCACGCGGTAAATGCGACGCTCACTAATGCGCTTCGCCCATTCATTATCCACCGACTGCAAATGCTGATAGAGCGCATAATCGGTGTAATTAATGTAGCTTTCAATATCGGCCGGTAACCTGAAGGTGCAATCAGGGCTCGTCAGGTAACGCATCAGCATTTCTTCGTACATGATAGCCTTGTGGTGAAAGTAAACCATCAAGTTCATGTGGTGACGAGCGAGCAAGTAATCGTCAAAAGCATAGAGCGCTCGACGATTCAAAGCCAAAAACATTTCATTTTCAACTTGGCAATAGGTGAGGTTTGTTAAAATCCATTCGAGTTCTATGCGCCCATAGTTCGTGCCACAAAAATACGCATCGCGCTCCAGATAATCTAAACGATCGGCATCGAGTTCCGAAGAAACGATTTGCGAAAGAATAGAACGAAAATCCACTCCCTGATCGACAAAAAAATCATCAGGGCAATCTAAACGCTTATCAATCAAACACGCAATATGCAGTGGAGAAATATCGGGGAACGCCTTTTTTAAGACTGTAGTCAGCGAAGAATCGGTAATGAATTTAATTGTGTAATCTTCGTGGTTCGCTTGGCGATCAGGAGTAGTAATCGCTTCTGCCAAATTTAAATCTTTGCGAAATTTTTTGTACGCACCGATTTTGAGTTCAGGCAATTGCGGCATGACCTCTTCAGAAGCATGGCTGAGCGGCCCATGGCCGATATCATGCAAAAGTGCGGCGAGGCGCATGGTCTGCTTAAGCCGACGATAAACCATTTTCGAACTGAATTTATATTTGCGAAAAATGCTGTCAAAAATATTGCCAGCAACGTGTGCCACTCCAATCGAATGAAGATAACGATTATGAGTCGCGCCTGGAAAACTAAACTCCGAAAACCCCAACTGCTTAATCTGACGCAAACGCTGAAAGGCCAAAGAGTCGAGCACCAAAGTCTCTTCATCGAGCAAGTCGAGCGTGCCGTGTATGGGGTCGCGAATTTCCATACTCTCGTTATAGAGTCGACCCCCTCAGAAGTCATGTGTGCGCAGCACGTCGCATAGTAATCCTATTTATTTTTCACCAGAAACTGAGGTACCCTGTCCCCCGTCTCACATTCAAATTCGAGAGGGGTCGACATATGAAAAACTATCAAAATCTTTTGAAAACAATTCTCGAAACGGGCAGCACTCGATCTGATCGCACCGGCACCGGGACCATCGGCATTTTTGGCCATCAAATGCGTTTTGATTTGCAAGCGGGCTTCCCGCTCCTCACGACGAAGAAAGTGCACTTGAAGTCAGTTATTCACGAACTTTTGTGGTTTTTAAAAGGCGACACTAATATTCAGTACCTAAAAGACAATCGCATCAGCATTTGGGATGAATGGGCCGACGAAAGTGGCGAACTGGGCCCCGTTTATGGCAAACAATGGCGTTCATGGCAGACGACCGATGGCCGACAGATCGATCAAATTTCAGAAGTCATTGAACAGATCGGCAAAAACCCCCATTCACGTCGTCACCTCGTGGTGGCCTTTAACCCGGCCGATGTCGACAAAATGGCATTGCCACCTTGCCATGCTTTTTTTCAATTTTACGTAGCCGACGGTCGCGTCTCTTGTCAGCTCTATCAACGCTCGGCCGATGTGTTTTTGGGAGTGCCTTTTAATATTGCAAGCTACGCACTGCTGACTCTTATGGTCGCGCAAGTGACGGGCTATGCCCCGGGTGAATTCATTCATACCTTTGGCGATGCCCACTTGTACCTCAATCACCTTGAACAGACGAAACTGCAGCTTGAACGTGAGCCGCGTCCTCTCCCCAAAATGATGGTGAACCCGGCGATCAAAAATATTTTCGATTTTAAATTTGAAGATTTTCAGCTCGTGGAATACAACCCACACCCAGCGATCAAGGCGAGTGTGAGTGTTTAATTTCACGAGGAGAATGGTCTATGTCTAACCCAAAACCCGGTGCCACAACTATAGTCGCCCACATAGTGGCCGCGGCTGAAAATGGAGTGATCGGGCGCGAAGGCGAATTGCCGTGGGATATTCCCGAAGACATGAAGTGGTTTCGCGATCGCACCAAAGGCCACGCGTTGATTATGGGCCGCAAAACATTTGAGGCCGTCGAGCACCCACTCCCCCATCGTTTGAATGTGGTGGTCACACGTCAAAAAAATTATAAAGTGAAAGCCACTCAGTCCCCCAATGCGCCCGTTCACGTAGTAGCGACTATCGAAGAAGCTTTAGCTTACTGCCGGGAGCGAGCAGCTCAGTATGGCGGCGAAATTTTCATTATCGGCGGCGGCGAGATTTATCATCAGTCAGTCCAATTCGTAGACACAATTTATCTCACACGCGTGCATCGTCGTTATGAGGGCGATGCCACTTACCCAGACCCTGACCTCACGCAGTTTAAGCTCGTTGAACAACTCGATCGCCACGACCCTGAGCCTTTTTCATTTTTGACTTACAAACGCAAGGGCTGAACCTTGGCCCGCGAACGATATGAATAGCCACCCAGCCCATATGCAGTCTTTTCTGCAGCATCTTATGGATTCTCATAAAATCCTCTTACCACATAATAAATAGATAATCATGCATTTCACATTTCGCTCTTCATAGTCTAGCTTTGCATGGACGAGTCGCAAATGCGCGGAGGGTTTCTTATGAAAAATATTTTCTCATTAGTCGTTTTAACATTAATTCTAACATTTTTCGTCGCCTCTACTTCTTGGCTATTTGTTTCTACCGCCCATGCCGATGATGCGGGTTTCATTGAATGGAATAACACTATACCGATGAGCGAAGCCGTCGCTGTCGAACACATTGAAGTTTTAGCGGCCTACTACTCTTTTGACACTGATGAAGGCACATGTGGGGGCGCGGTTTTAAACCCTGATCTTGTGGCCTACTTGCCAGAAAAAAATGGTTTAGGCCAGACTCTTCATAAAGTTCAAATCAGCTTTCAAATGACCACACCAGTTAATTATTGTGAAAAA
>JAYUVI010000118.1:0-2152 GCA_043754135.1 Bdellovibrionales bacterium
CAATGGCGGCATTCCAAACACTGCTGGGCATTACGGCGGTGAAAACGCCCGCAACTATGCGGAAAATACAGTCAGGGTATTCAACCGGATAAGCAATTATGCTGATATTTATAGGTGTCACCGCAGCAACAAACTTTACCTAGGGTGGGTTGCCCCTTGCTAGAGTCTGCATAGTCGCATTCTCTATTGTACTTAAAATATGTAGTGCCATTATTAAACAGTGTCCAACCGCTCTTGCACTGACTTGCTACCGTAGCGACGTTCTCTGAGCACGCGTCAATGCAACTCGAGCTTATGCTTGCATACGCAATAAAGCGATCGCCGCCGCCAGAAGCCACGCACGCGCCGGCCATAGCTGGCGTAAGTTCAGGGGCGCTATTCCAAAACTGAATCAGCTTCACTTCAGTGGGCGCAAGAGTAATGGGTAAGGTCAATGGTACGCAGCGAAGGCCATCGAGATCACAGCTCCATGCTGGTCGGCCCACAAGATAAGTCGGCAACTGAATATAGGTAGTCAGCGAGGACACTAAATTAAAATTAGCTAAAATCAGAGCGTCCAACCCTGCACCTTGAGCGGATTGCCAAAACGAACCTTGAATCGAATTCGCTTTCGCTTGAATTTTCGGATCACAGGTATTGGCTTCTAAACACCAGCAATTGGCGGTGCACGTGGGGTCGCCCATCACAGTTTGGTGCGGACTGCCCGGCAAAATTAAAGGCGCGATATAACGACCATACGAAAGATATTGCTTAAGCTTCAGGCGCGCGCTTTGAAAATGAACAAGCTTATCTTTTTTCACCTGCGAGTTCAGTTCGAGCATAGAATTTAACCCGAGCTGATCGCCCGCGAGTAAAGCCATCCCCGTTTTGAAAATAAAAACCTGGTCAGAGTCGGCCTTAGCGGCGCGTGGCCCCACAATCGCGTGGTATTCATGATACACCGCTTGAAAGAGTGGGATTGTCGTCGGTGCACGATCCATATAATTAAAAGTGAGGTCAACCGTATCGAGATAGGGCTCAGAATTAAACTCGCTGCTCAAAAATAAATCGGCATTTCGCGGCGTCAGATTTTTTACCGTCGATTTGTAGTGGTCCACCTCGTAGCGGCCTTCGCCGACTGGGTGCCCGTGATTGCTGTTCCAGCAAGGTTCAGCGTTGCCACCGTAAGAATCTAAGTAAACCCCGCTGGGTTTAAGCAACATCACAGACGACCACATCTCCTGAATTTTTGACTTCCACCCCGCGGTGTAGGGGCAACCTTGTGTCAGAAATGATCCCTTGTCTGGAGCTCCGCCGCCTTTTGCATAAAATGGATACAAATTAAAAGGGTGCATGGTTGTTGAACCTGAAACACTTTCTTTCAGGAAAGCTTTATTGGTTGAGAAGTTACCGAGCGACGAACCACAGTCGACAAATAAGGGCGAACCCTCTGACACCGAAGCATTGAGACGTGACGTGCACTCCGCCATAATGGCAGGTCGACGAGCATCATTGATGTCGGAGGAGTCGCTGAATATTGGATTAATGTAAGGGACAACAAAATGACCACGGCCTTTGATCGCGGCCACGGTGTTGATGTAATTTGGGTTCGTGAGTTTGAATCCCCCGGCTTCACCACCATTGCCTTGATCAAATGCATTTTCATACCAACGATACAAATGAAAACCCAATTTTTTACCGGGAGCCAACGCACGTGCCGCCGTTTCGTCATTCGCCATTCCACCGGCCAAAGTTAAAAACCATAGCGGCCCTTCGCGCATGCTGACAGGTATATAGTCGCGATCAGCCCAACGAGTGAGGTTGAGTATTGATGGTGTCGACAACGCCCACGACTTATACTCTTGCACGACGTGGATCCACCCGTAGCTTGCACAGACCGGAGTCAATCGAACATCCCAAGTCGGTTGCACCACTGCGCCACTCTGGCCCGGGTTCACCGCAAAATAAGCGTGATAACTTTTGTAGTTTAAACCATCGTTCGTCGATAAGCCTGTGGTGTTGGGGCGTACGGCAAAAAATAACTTCGGCGAAAAGGTCGGGTCTTCGGCACCGAAATAAAAACCGTAAGAGCGATCTAAATATCCAAAAAACTGCATGTGATACACGCTCGGGTAACGGCCGCCATAACCCGGTAGAATCGCTGGGCCAGTGG
>JAYUVI010000119.1:0-12345 GCA_043754135.1 Bdellovibrionales bacterium
CCACGACGCTTTCACGCCCTGACATTGATCAAAAAATCGTGCATTATCTCGAAGCTGTCGGTTTATCGCACGCGCTTAAGCTTTACCCCGATGAAATTAGCGGGGGAATGCAAAAGCGTTTGGGTATAGCCCGGGCTTTGGCACTAGACCCCGAAATTATTTTGTATGATGACCCCACCGCCGGCCTAGACCCCATCACCAGCAGAAAAATTGTGGAGTTGATTATTCGTTTGAATAAAGAACGTCAGTCGACCGCTGTCGCTATAACGAACGATATGAATCGCGCGTATCAAATGGCCACACAGATTGGCGTAGTCGTAAAGGGCGAATTGATCATCACTGGTACCCCAGAACAAACTAAAAAATACCCCGATCCGCGCGTACAACAGTTCATAAATGGTCAACTGCGCGGCCCATTGACAGAGGCTACATGATTGAGTTTAAAGGCCTTTGCAAAAACTTTGGAGAGCGAAAAATATTGAAAGGCATTGACCTAGCTATTGGTCGAGGCGAGATCGTTTTTCTACTCGGTACTTCGGGCACAGGTAAGTCTGTGACTTTGAAATTGATCGTCGGTTTACTGCAAGCCACATCGGGCGAAATTTGGATCGACGGTGAGAACGTCACAAACTTTAATGAAGAAGAGTACTTTCGCATTCGTCGTAAATGCGGGATGGTTTTTCAGCACCCGGCACTTTTCGATTCGCTGTCTATTTACGACAACGTTGCCTTCGGTTTGCGCAAAAGTTTAAAGCTAGACGAAAGTCAGGTGGCTGAACGCGTGAGGCGAGGTTTGGACCTCGTTCATGTGCGAGGGATTGACCAAAAGCTACCCCAAGAAATTTCTTACGGTACACAGAAACGCGTGAGTCTTGCTCGCACGGTGGCCACTGAACCCCAAATTTTATTATTTGATGAACCCACTACAGGTTTAGACCCTATAACTACCAATGCTGTGAATAATTTGATTCAAGAGTTGTCGCGCAAATTAAAAACCACTTCTATCGTCGTCAGTCACGACATGCACTGCGCTCTTGCTATTGCCGATCGCATTGTGGTCCTCGATGCTGGTAATATTGTTGAGCAAGGTTCGCCCAAAGAAATTATGAAAAGCAAACACCCACTCGTGGTCGATTTTATGTCTGAGGTTCAACATGCGTAAAATTCTCGAAGGCATCCTCTCAGAAATCGGTTTGTGTATGATGTTTTTGCGCGATGTCGGCCGTGTGGCAATATATCAACCTTGCACGGTGAATTCGATTGCCGCGCAAGTGGTAAAAGTCACTGAGCAGAGTTTCGCAACTACAGCTCTCGCAGGTTTTTTCGTTGGCGCCATTATGACCGTGCAATTTACTATGCAGGTGAAGGAGTTCGGCGCTCTAGGTTACCTCGGTGGTTTAGCCACCAGTGGCACGATTCGTGAGGTGGGTCCGCTCCTCATCGCTTTCATGCTGAGTGGTAAAGTGGGCGCGTTCACCTCGGCGGAACTTGGCACCATGCGTGTCACCGAGCAAATCGATGCCATTCGTTGTTTAGGCGCAAACCCCATTCAAGAAATTATTTTGCCGCGTTTTCTCGGCATTATTATTTCTAGCTTCTTTTTGCTGACGATCGGTCTGTTCATGTCGATTTTTGGCGGGCTGCTCATGGGTATTTTATTTTCCGGTATAACTTCGGACGAGTATTTGCGGCACATCCCCCACATTGTGAATATGACCTCTATTTTAGGCGGCATGGTGAAGTGTTTCGTTTTTGCTTTTGTGCTGGCTTCGGTCTGCACATTTAAAGGTTATACGACAAGTGGTGGCGCCAAGGGCGTGGGCCGTGCAGTCGTCAGCACAGCTGTCGCGACCATGGTTTTCATTGTGATGGCCGATTGGTTCACGAGCTTTTTGGGCGATTTGATTTTGAACGCAGTGCTCGGATAGTTTGATAGCAGATGGGTATTTTAAGGCTTAAGTGGGATTGTGTGAATATGACGACAGCGAGAATGACATTGCAACTCAACAACCTCAGCGTCAGTCTACGCCATCAAATGCTGGCACGACTGCAGGGTGTGCGCGAGTTTGCGAAGCTCTTTAAAGATATCGTCGTGCAGTCTTTCGTACCGCCTTACAGATGGAATGACATAATTAAGCAAATTAATTTTGTCGCGGTTGAAAGCGCGCCTGTCACTATTTTTTGTCTCAGTTTTGCGGCGGTCGTAACTATTATTGAATCTTCGTATCATATGAAGTTAGTGATTCAGAATGACTCACTCGTGCCGGGTTTTGCGGCTCTGCTCATATTGCGTGAACTAGGTGCGGTTGTTTCGGCGTTGCTGGTCACTTCGCGAGTGGGTGCAGGCCTGGCTGCTGAGATCGGTTCAATGAAAATCACTGAGCAGATCGACGCCCTCAATATGTTGGGCATCGACCCCGTGAGATTTCTGGCCGTGCCCCGCTTTGTCGCCTGTTTAATTAGCGGTGCGCTCCTCACGCTTGTGGCCAATTGTGTTTGTCTTTTCTGTGCAATGCTCGTGAGTGAAGTAAAGCTGGGTTACACCATGGGCGGATTTTTGATGGGCATGCGCGCTTTCGTACATTTTCAAGATATGATTTTTGCGATGATTAAAGGCGCCGCGTTTGGTGCAGTGATCCCTGTGATCAGCTGCTACTTTGGTTTTCGTTGTAAATCGGGAGCAGAGGGCGTTGGCCTCGCCACCACCAATAGTGTTGTGGCGACATCAGTCACAATTATCGTAATTGATTTTGTTTTATCTTGGATATTCTCTTATCTTAATTAGAGGGGTTAATTTATGAAGGCCGAAGTTAAAGTGGGAATCATGTTCATCGCGGCGATCGTGATGGTCACACTATTTGCGTACTACTTGGGTGCGCTTAACCCATTTTCCAGTGGATATGAATTAAATGTCGCGTACAACTATGCAGGCGGCATCGAGGTGGGTTCACCTGTGCGCGTAATGGGTATTAAGGTTGGTAAGGTGCAAGATATTCGCTTTGACCCCGACGGCAAAATGCCCGATGGCGAAGAAACCAAACTACTCGTGCGCATCACCGTTTCAAAAAAGGCTTGGAAGACTATCCGTCAAGATAGCCAGTTTTTCATTAACTTGGCCGGAGTGATCGGCGAAAAATTTGTAGAAATTAGCCCTGGCACCACCGCTCAGCCGGAATTTGAAAATGGTCAACTCGTACGCGGCGAAGACCCACCACGCATCGACCAACTCATTTCTCAGAGTTATGGTTTAGCCGGTAAAATTTTTGATATGGTTGAAAAAAACGAAGGCTCCGTGATCGATACGATTAAGATGATGAATAGTTTGGTGACCAATCTTAACAAACTGCTTAAGCAGGTCGACCAAACGACGCAAAACAAAGATGCTATTCAACTTCTTAAAAATCTAACAACGCTTTCGAGCGATATGGCGTTTTTTACCCAAAAACTGCGCACAGAGGACGGCCAGAAAACGATGGAGCTTATGAAAAAACTCATTTGGCGTCTAGAATCGCTCGACGGCCCACAAATTCGTAAATTCTTGCAAGAAGAAGGCATTAAAGCGAAACTTTTCTAAACCGCGAGGTGGCGTTTGCATTCTCAAGCTCAATTATTAGCCGTTCTTAGACTGATCCTTTTGGCTTTCGTCAGCGTGTGCCTCTACACAACCACTGCCGGTGCTGCCGAAAAAATTGATGAAACTTGGGGCTCGCGCCTGCGCACCAACTCTAAAACCTTTAGCGATGCCGAGAGTTTTCGCCGCTCCAATAAAATGGGTGTGCAGACGACTGTTTTAGGAGGCACCGGTTTGTTAGGTTTTAGTTTGAATTTTAACATTACTGAAGATTTTGAATTCTCGTTCGGCATGGGTGTGTCGCGCGGTTACCGTTCTTTTAATGGATATGTAAAGCGCTCATTGGGCAGCGGAGCTTTCTCGGCTTATGTCGTAGGAGGTTATTCGCGTTGGTTTAATGACGGCGCCGAAGATGGTGTGAAAAACACAACACCCGGTATTCTCGCCAAAAAATTTCTTTCAGCGCGCGAACGTCATACAGGTGATTTTGCCGAAAACTTAATTTACCCGGGTGTCGGCGTGCAGTTTTTAAATCTTTCAGGGGAGTGGGCCGGTGCTGGCCTTTTTGCCGAAGTTCTCATGCTCATTGATATCGAAGATTTTGTTGCGGGACCCACTGCGGGTCTTGGCGCAAATTATTATTTTTAAAACCGCGAAATAAAATCTGTCAACAGTGTAGCCGGAAATAAAAAAACCCTCGAGTGTTAGCCCGAGGGTTTAAGAAGCATCTATAAGATGCGAAAAACTACTTCTTTTTGCGAGTAGTTTTTTTAGCAGCTTTTTTAGTAGTTTTCTTTTTTGTAGATCTTTTCTTTGCCATTTGCATCCCCCTATGGTGGTTTTTAAATCTAACGCATTTACTTAAATCGTTAGCTACACCCTCATTGTGAGCAACACCAACTTCAATCGTCAATACTTTTTTTACATTATTCCTTTTTGCGTACGGTCTTTGCAGAAAAAGTCACGACGGAGGTTCTTATGATCAAGATCATTACTTTTTTCGAGCTCTTCACTTCATTTTTCGTTTTAATCCGCGTTTCGGACGACTTAACGGAGAAAAATCTGATTGATAAGCGCACTTACGCCCAGATTTTCATTTCTTTTTTTGCGAGCCTTGTGGTTTTCGCATTCATTTCGCGCTTTAGCCGATTTCTATTTTCAGTTTTTCTGTGGTCTGGTGTTTTAGCCACACTTACTGCGCCCTATTTTCTTTTACCCTTTCGTCGTCGACAATTCAGGCGTGAAATACCGATATTATTGAACAATTTGATATTGAAGATGCGCTCAGGTGTGGCGTTTCGAACAAGTTTAAAAGAATCGTTGCCGGTGCTGAGTCCATATTCAGCTGCAAAAATTGAAAAGATTCTGGAGAGTCTAGATTTGGCTAACAATACATCTGAAACTTACACTCTTCAGCGTGACCCCGACGTCAATCGCTTGCTTACGTTTTTCCGAATCATAGACTGCGAAGCGCATAAAGCTTTACAAAGACTCACGCTTTTTCGCAAGCAGCTAAAAGATGAAGAATTTTTTCGCAGTCGCGTACAACGAGCTTTGTCACAACTTCGAGCGCAATCTTTTGTAATGAGTAGTCTATATGTCGGTTTGGTTATTTTTGTAGTGCATCGTTTTGGTTGGCGAGCGCATGCGGGGCTTATTTTCACCTCGATAATAATTTTTATTCTCGGGCAGTTCATTTCACTGAGCATTGGTCGGGGGTTTAAATGGAAAGTTTAGCGCCGCCGCTCAAAGTTTGTTTAGAAGTGCGTTTAGCAATGGAGTGCGGCCACTCCCTGTTGACGGCACTCAGGCAGATTTTGCCGATCGTCGAAATTGATTTTCGCCAAGACCTTATACGCCTAGTCTACCATGTAGAGCAGCATGGGCATGTCAATGGTGTGCAATTCGAGTCAAAGAGTCTTCACCGTAAAAGTTTGTTGGCTATTTTAAGCGCTGGGCTTATGCGCGAGCCCATTGTTCAGCGCTTAATAGATTTAGAAGGCGAACTGATTTTTGCCTGCGAAGAACAGATCGACGAATTTGTGGCGGCGCTACCTCTTAAGGGGTTGGTGCCTATCATGTTAGTACAGTTGCCGGCTTTTTTACTTTTATTGTTTGGGCCGATTTTACGAGAATTTATACAAGGAGTATTGCGATGAGATTATTCGTGTACGTAATAATAGCTGTGTGTTTTTGTCTACATACATTTGTGTTCGCATCAGCGGCACCTTCACCTCAGGATCAATCCGATCAGCGCGAGCTCCAGTTATTAATGCTGGCGCAGACACCGCAAGAACTTCGTGAGACTCAGAAAATTTTGCGTGACAAGCAAATCGCGACACAGGCCTGCGCCATTCAGACGCAACGGAATCGGTTACCGACGAGTTGCTACGCGCGAGGGCGCCTTGAAAAGCAGCTCAACATGCAGGGCATGTCGTCTGAGACTGATTTACTCCACCAATGTCTGGTGGCTGCGCAAACCACCGCTGAAATTGAAATATCTTTAGAAATGAAAAAACTTTTGCCGGCACAATGTGTTCAACAGGCGCTTCAGACCATTAAAATCAACCGTTATAAGGCTGGGTTGAAACCCCTTTGACTCTTCTAGGGTCAGAATTTAAAGTTGCCTGAAGCACTTAGATATTTAACGAGGTCACAATATGAACGCGCGTATGCAGATTCTGAACGATTTGGTTGAAGAGGTTACAAAAGATGATTTCGACGTCACGAAAGTACAGTCGCTGGCGAAAGAAGTGGGCATTGAGTATTCTGAAGATCACCTGGTGCTATTGAATAATATTTTAAAAGGCATTCACACTCCAGGAGCAAAAAATGGCGAAAACACCCTCTAAATCGGAACAAGGTTTCAACACACGATCGATTCATGCGGGTCAGCACCCCGATCCGGTGACGGGCGCAATTATGACCCCCCTTTATTTGACGAGCACTTATGTGCAAGAATCCCCTGGTGTGCATAAAGGCTTCGAATACAGCCGCACGAAAAACCCCACACGTTTGGCCTATGAAAATTGCTTAGCCAGTCTCGAGGGCGGTACTCATGGTTTTGCTTTTGCTTCAGGTTGCGCGGCGACTTCGACGATCTTGCATATGCTACAATCAGGCGACCAGGTCATATCCGGTGATGACCTTTATGGCGGTTCGTTGCGTATTTTTGAACGCGTTTTTAAACAAATGGGTATCCAGTTCACTTATGTCGACTCCACCGACGTAAAAAATGTGGCGAAGGTGATCACTAAAAAAACAAAATTGGTTTGGTTAGAAACGCCGACCAATCCTCTCCTTAAAATTTCTGATATTGCGGCGATTTGTAAAGAGGCTAAAAAAGCCGGGGCATTAGTAGCTGTCGACAATACTTTTATGAGTCCGTATTTTCAGAAACCGCTTGAGTTGGGTGCGGATCTCATTGTGCACTCCACGACGAAATACATCGGCGGGCACAGCGATATGGTGGGTGGGGCCGTGATCACCGCATCAGATGAGCTCGCTGAAAAATTACAATTTTTAAATAACTCAGTTGGGGCCATTGCTTCGCCGTTTGATTCATTTCTCGCGATGCGAAGTTTGAAAACTCTCGGCGTGCGCATGCGCCAACATGCTGAAAATGCAATGCAGATCGCGACTTTTCTTGAAGATCACTCAAAGGTGGAAAGTGTGACTTATCCGGGGTTGAAGTCGCACCCTCAGCATGCTTTAGCGAAAAAGCAGATGACTGGCTTCGGCGGCATGATCACCATTTGCGTAAAGGGCGGCTTGAAAGAGTCGAAGCGTTTTGTTGAAAAGGTGCGTGTATTTTCTTTAGCCGAAAGCTTAGGCGGAGTAGAATCCCTGGTCGATCACCCGGCTATTATGACCCATGCGAGCGTGCCTGCAGATCGGCGAAAACAGCTTGGAATCACTGATAATTTGGTTCGGCTGAGCGTGGGGATTGAAGATCTTGAAGATCTTGAGGCCGATCTCGATCAGGCGTTGCGATAACGGGTTGACAGTCGAACACCCAATAAGTACCTATACTCTCTCTTGAATTTTGAAGTGGCTCGGTAGCTCAGTTGGTAGAGCAGAGGACTGAAAATCCTTGTGTCGGCGGTTCAATTCCGTCCCGAGCCACCATTTTCGTTCTTGGACATTGTGGCCGATGCTTTTTCGACGAGCTCGTTAATGAGTGTCTGATAAGGCGATCAGCCTTTCGTCGGGTGCGGCCTTTCCTGTGGTGCTCTGCGGTAGAATCCTGTAAAAAGCTCATTATGAATTTGCTCGAGGAACTCAAGAAAAACCCATTTGTGCTCGCGCCTATGGCGGGTATCACGGACTGCGCGTTTCGCTCTTTTATGCGCGAAATGGGTGCCGGTGTTGTCGTCACTGAACTTGTTTCGGCTTTGGGATTGAAGTATTCGAGCGAGCGCACTCGTGAATTGATGCGTTTCGAGGAGATTCAGCACCCTGTAGGCATACAGATTTTTGGTGAAGACCTCGAAGCTCTCGCGATTGCAGCAAAAGAAGTCGAGCAAATGGGAGCTGATTTTGTCGACCTCAACTTTGGTTGCCCGGTGCCGAAGGTAGTTAAAAAAGGTGCGGGTTCAGCCACGTTGAAAGATTTGGTTTTTTTACGCAATGTTTTGCGTTCGGTAAAATCGGCGGTGCAAATACCTGTCACCATCAAAGTGCGCACGGGTTGGGATGCCTCGACCCGCAACACTCATGAAGTCGCACAAATCGCTTTTGATGAGGGCATTACTTGGGTGGCGATTCATGGTCGCACTCGCGCGCAAGGTTACGCAGGGCAATCCGATTGGGATTACATTAGCGAAGTCAAAGCGCAAGCCAAGCTGCCAATTTTAGGTAACGGTGACATCAATTCTGCCGCGACAGCCAATCGCCGTTTAGAAGAATCGAAATGCGACGGTGTTTTGATCGGCCGAGGATGCTTGAAAAACCCGTGGATCTTTCGCGAATCTATGCAGATTTACCAGGCCAAGAAAGCTAATACAGTCGAAAATGTTTTAGGTGCTGTAGAGCCTCCGGTGATAACAGCTGGCACTGAAGTTTCATCGCCCATTGAATTTGTTAACCGTGATTTCGCAAAACTATTCGACTCTCTTTCTTACTACTTAGAAAAAACCAGTGAACCGCGCGTAGTGGCGCTACAAACGAAAAAGTTAGCGGCGTGGTATTCGACTGGGTATCAAGATTCGTCAGCGTTTCGCAAAAATATTTTTTCTTTGACTGATGAAAAACTCGTTAAGCAGACAGCCATCGACTATTTTTCTGGCTTGGCGCTGTCTGTGCAAAAAGACACCTCCAGCGAACCATTCTTAATGGGTGGCCACGGCTAGGTAGCAGCCAATGACATCATAGAGTCTTAAGTAGACTGTGTTATTCACGCGACCAAAGCCCAGGGTTGCCAATTCATCGGCCGCCTCTGACAATTAAAACATGCCTAAGGTGATCGAAGCCATTAACTTGGTGAAAAATTACGGTTCGTTTGCAGCTGTGAATGGCGTGCACTTTCATGTGAATGAAGGGGAGTGCTTCGGTTTGCTCGGCCCCAATGGTGCTGGTAAAACTTCGACATTTAAAATGCTTTACGGCAGTTCGCGCATCACTTCTGGCGAGCTTTTTGTGATGGGTCTGAATGTGAAAGACCACATCAACAAAATTAAATCGCTCATTGGTGTCGTGCCTCAAGAAAATGGATTGGACCCTGACTTCAGCGCGCTCGATAATCTTCTCATTTACGCGGACTATTTTGGCATGAAACAGAAAGCGGCGAAAGATCGCGCCTTCGAATTGCTGGCGATGAGTCAGCTTGAAGACCACGCCGAAAAGCAAATCGATGAATTGAGCGGAGGCATGAAGCGCCGATTGGTGCTCGCGCGGTCATTGTTGGTGACCCCCAAAGTTTTGTTTTTGGATGAACCCACAACTGGCCTCGACCCACAAGCCCGCTTGTGGATTTGGGATGAACTGAAAAACTTGCAGAAAAAAGGCACGACACTTTTTCTCACCACTCATTATATGGAAGAAGCCGAAACTCTTTGCGATCGACTCTCAATTATGAGCAATGGTCGCATTGTGGCTGATGGCAAACCGCAGTCGTTGATTTCAGACCACATCGGTCGCGAAGTGATTGAGTTTGAAATTAATCCGAAAGAGATGGAGTACTACATCGGTAAAATTCACGGCAAATTTTATTACCAGGTAATGCGTAATCGCTTGAAGTTGTTTTTGCGTGGTGAACAAACCAGCCGCGATGCCGTGAATGAAATCGCAAGTGACAATATCACCATGCGCAAAGCTTCGCTCAATGATGTATTCTTAAAAATTTCTGGACACGAGTTGGTGGATTAATGACAACCGCAATCAAGCAGATGTTTTTTGATTTGGTTTACTTCCCCAACTGGGGGCGGGGTGTGCTCTGTGTTTGGCGTCGCAATTTTCTATTTTTTCGCTACACACTTTTTACTACCCTGACTTTAATTTTTCTCGAGCCTTTATTGTATTTGTTTGCACTCGGTTATGGCTTGGGTCGTTTAGTGAGTGATATTGATGGCCAAAGTTACGCGCATTTTATTGCGCCGGCTATGATGGCGACCTCGGGAATGTTTATTTCTTTCTTTGAAGGCACTTATTCGACCTTTACAAAACTCACTCGACAAAACACCTATCAAACTATAATTTTGACGCCTATTTCGCCTGATGAAGTGGTCATGGGCGAATTGCTTTGGGTGACGACAAAAGGTTTTCTAAGTGTCGTGTCGGTGGCGATCGTCTTGTGTTTGATGGGTCTAATGCCGGTTATGCATTTGCCATCGGTTTTGGCGGTGATGCTTCTCATGTGTTGGGTTTTTGCTTCGATGGGCATTTGGCTTTCGTCATTGGCAAAATCATACGAGCTTTTCTCGTATGGTCAGTCAGTTTTTATTACACCCATGTCATTGTTTTGCGGGACTTACTTCCCTCTCGAGCATTTACCGCTTTTTTTGAAGGGCCTTGCCTACACGCTCCCGCTTACCCACGGCTTGATGGCCGTGCGCATGATTTTAACGGGTGAATTCAAATCGACGATATTTATTAATATTATATATTTGGTGCTGATGGCGGTGTTTTTCTCAAACCTGGCCGCAGCTCGGTTCGTACGTAAATTAGTGAGTTAAGCGCTACTACTAATCTACATAATATTTAGCCCCGTGAATTCGGTCGGCGTTAACATATCTAAAGCTAGCTGCCGACGGCCTGCTTGACCAACCGATTGAGGTGCGCCTGTCATTCGCCTCATAGTATTGAGGTGGCACGGTTGTGATATGGAGCTTATGGTACGAATTCACGCGTATGGTGTCTGAGCGTCTAAGTTGATTGCGATTTTGCACATGACGTCGACCATCGTAGTATTCGCCCGCAAGAACTGTTTTTTCAACGGTTTCAATTTCGTAAATATAGCCGACCACTACTCTGTAGCCACCACGTGATCGGCCATCTTCTACAAGCAAAGCCACTTTGGTACTGCCGCCATTGACATGACTATTGCGCAAGCTACGTAAACTAAATTTAAAAGGCAGCCATCCTGAAATACCATCATAGCGCTCAAGACGACTAAATTTTGTTGGGGCGCTCAGTTCACGCACGCAACGAGATGATGATGTCTCTGCGCACACTGGGTTCGAAAAACTAAGAAGGAGTAGTGCGAATAGCCAAAAATGTTTCATAAAAACCACCTCGTTAATATTAAAAATTATGACTGCAGCGAACTTCAACTTTACCGTTGTTGATGTTGCACGTGACCCAATGTTTGCAATTTTCAACGTTCGGGTAAGCCGCTTTAGCGTCGCTAGTATAGCAATCGCAAGTGTTGCAGTTAGCCGGTTTAGGTCGGCATTCATAAAAGAAAATGGCATCTGAATTATCAATGCGATTGCTGACTAGACAATACTGCTGGTTGCTATTGCATGTGTCGTGTACACAACTGAAATTAGCAGCATGTGCAGAGAGACTGATAAAAATTGCAAAGAACACGAATAAAAGTTTCATAAAAAAACCCTCACTAGGTTTATGGTTACGTAGAGTCAAGTGAGTGAGGTGATTGCAAAAAGAGGGCCCTAATCAGACCCTTTGTCCATTATTTGCAAAAGATGTTACATCCACAATCGACGGCTGCAACTCGCATTTGGTAGAGGGGGCATCTGCTTAAGCCAGAGTGATCGCGCGCTTAACGGAAGCGGATACTGAAATAAATCTAACGCTCGCTACTGATTATCAATCGGTTCTTGTTCGTCATCAGAAATCGTCGGTGGTTCTTCCCCCGCTGGCAGTTCAGGGAGCTCGTCGCCAGCCTCGAATTTAATTATGGCTTCACTATTGTCGGCAGGTGGGGTTTCTCCATTCAACCGCGCCAGTGTGGATGCCGGTAATTCGTACCAGGGGAAGAAGTTAAGATTCGCCTTCGCTGTTAAATATTGATCAAGCGTGATTTTGTGAAAGCGGTACATGCGGTAACATAAATCCACCATGCGTTTGAGGGCGTACGGTGTGAGTTTTTTATTTCTGAAACTTTTCGAGTGCTCCTTCGGGTTGGGTATCAAGTAAGTCAAATAAGCCGCTTCGAGCAAAGTGAGACTGGCAGCGGGTTTGCCAAAGTATTTCCACGCGGCGTCGCTCACTCCATAAATATTCGAACCCATTTCAATCACATTCAAATATTTTTCGAAAATTTGATTTTTGGTCAGTAAAAATTCAAGATCTTTCGTTATAAGCGCTTCGCG
>JAYUVI010000120.1:0-2218 GCA_043754135.1 Bdellovibrionales bacterium
AAAAAGGTAAAGGCAAACAAGTGGGTGCCGACCTTATTTTACGAGGTGACATCGACTCTATCGTGCAAGAGGTGGGTAAAGACAAATCGGTTTATTACAAGATCACTTTGAAATTAACTAATTTGAGCACTGGTTTGATCGTCTGGACAAACCACAAACAGATCCGCAAACTTTTTAAGAAGCAGACTGTAGGTTTATAAACTAAAAGAGAAATCGAATGTTCATGCAGAATGAACCTTTTAAGAAAGCATCTCGTCGTATCGGGGTGCTTTTTTTGTTTCAAGCTCTATTGCTGGGCTGTGCGACTTATCAAAACAAAGTCGACGTCGCACGCGAAGCCCTTAAAGAACATCGCGACGAAGAAGCGGTAAAGCTTCTCGAGCCCATGGCGCTCGCCGAAAATGACGATCAATTGGTTTATCTTTTTGATTATGCAACGGCCTTACAATGCGTCGGTCGTTATAAAGACAGCAACGAGTCCTTTCAAAAAGCGGATCGCTTGGCTGAGCAAAAAAATTACCACAGTATTTCACGTATCGCCGGGTCACTATTACTAAGTGAAGAATTTGTGCAATACAAAGGCGAGGATTACGAGCGCCTGCTGGTGAACGTACAGTCCGCCATTAATTACATCATGCTCAACGATCACGAAAATGCATTGGTTGAGGTGCGCCGGCTCAATGAAAAACTCGAGTATTATCGTCTTGAAGAAAAAAAATCTTATGAGCAGAACACCGCCGCTATATATTTAAGCGCACTACTATGGGAGTCTGATAAAAATTGGGACTCAGCGTACATAGATTTTGAGCGCGCTTATAAACGCGATCCTTTGATCCCTTACATTCAAGAAGATCTCGTGCGCGCGGCCTTGCGTGCGAACCGGCAAGAAACTGCTGAGAAATGGATGAAAAAATTCAGCATCAAACCCAAATCGGAGTGGAAAGATAAACAAGTCGGCGAATTGGTTTTAATTTTCCAACAAGGTTGGGGTCCGCGCAAAGCCGAGCGACCGCGTGTGGCAACGGCTTATGGTTTTATTTCTCCGGGCTTCCCTATGTTGCAATCGGTCTCCTCTAATACACAAAATGTGCGGCTCGAAATTTGGCCCGAAAGCGTTGATTCAAACGACCCGGCCAAAGCTAAAGAAATTTTAAAGGTTGAAGATTCAAAATTGATTTACAGTGTGCAAGATACTTCAATGAAAACCTTAGAAGATGCTTATGCCCCGTTAATTGCTAAACGGGTTGCTGCTTATGTAGCTAAAGAAGCCATTGCACAGCAAGTGGGCAAAAAGAATGAAGGCGTGGGCGCTTTACTGAGCGTTGCTATGCACCTCGTTGATCGCGCTGATCTGCGCCAGTGGTCGACGCTACCAGCCACTATTCAGGTGGCTAAAGTCTATTTAAGGCCGGGTAAGTACAAATTAAATATTCGCGGTTTACTCAGTTCTGGCGGGTATTCCGGCGAAGATAAGAACGCCCAACTCATAGAAGTTTTGCCGGGTAAAAAGACATTCACCGCTTGGCGTTCGTTCAAATAAGGGCATTAGTGGCCTTGGCGTACTGCGCTAAAATAAAAAACCCGGGTTTTCACCCGGGTTTTTAAAAATTCATGCTTATTTTTAACTCTTAATTATTCAAACTGCGATTTGAATTAGGTAAATCAGGTGTTACCTCAACTGTCGGTGCTCCTGATTTGGTTGCTGTGCTTGCGGCTTTAGTCGCAGCGGCAGCTGAAACCACACGTTCATCTAAAGACTGTTTCAGGTCGTCAAATGAAGGCTTAGCAGCTTTCAATGAGGCCTCTAAAGCAGCGTCGCGAGCTTGCGCAGCTTGCTTTTCAGCATAATCAGCCGGAAAGGCACCGAGTTTAGCAAGATAGTTTGAAATGCTACCGTTACCGTACTGAATGATTTCACGGAGTGTAAAAAGTGGGGCGTATTGTGCCACTTTCTTTTCTGATTCAAAGATGATCTGAGTCAATGTTGCCGCGGTGATATCGTTCTTGCTTTTATTGTCGATCACCATGACGTCTTCGCTGGCGCGAATCATTTTGGCGATATCATCAAGTGTCACGTAGCAGCTCTGCTGAGTGTCATAAAGTTTGCGGTTCTGATACCGCTTAATAATCTTAGTCTTAGCGTTAGGTCTGTTCATAAGCTCCGTATTCACCAACTGCCTCCCGTGAAAAATGACTCCCTACGGCTATAAAAATCGTG
>JAYUVI010000121.1:0-4266 GCA_043754135.1 Bdellovibrionales bacterium
GCACGAACTAAGAGGGGATATTTCTCAACATGATCCAACATGTGCCGTCGCTTGAGCGCCTAGTGAATGAGTTGGCCAAACTACCCGGAGTAGGACCAAAAACTGCTCAGCGCTTGGCTTATCATATTTTGCGCAGTCCAAAGACTTACAGCGAGGCTCTGCAAGCCGCTCTTGAAAATGTGAAGACCGCCATTCATGAGTGCCCCAAATGTTTTTCATTCACTGAAAATGAAACGCTTTGCCACTATTGTGAAGATCCTCAACGCGTGAACGATATGTTGTGTGTTGTTGAAGACCCGGCCGATATTTCGCGCATTGACTCGTCAGGCGCGTTTCGTGGTCGCTACCATGTTTTGCACGGGGCTATCGCGCCTCTAGATGGCGTGACTCCAAAAGATATTCGTCTTGAACCTTTATTTGAGCGTATTCAGGTTGAAATCATTCGCGAAGTCATTCTGGCTCTCGATGCTGACCTTGAAGGCGATACCACAGTTTTGTACATTGCCCGCCACCTGCAAAAAGAAGGTTCTCCCGTCAAAATCACCCGTTTAGCTCACGGGATACCCATTGGCGGCGATATTGATTACATCGATCATCGAACTTTGGGTCGTGCTCTTGAGAATAGGGTTGAACTTTAAGCTCTGCCGATGTTTAAAATAGAGGCTGGGGTGCCCGAAATGTCTTTTATCAATTACAACGCCAAAGAGATTCACTGCAAAGTGGTCTACTACGGTCCTTCGTTAAGCGGCAAAACCACCAATCTGCAATGGGTTTACAATAAGAGTCTGTCGCCCGATAAGTCTGATTTAATTGAATTGCCCACTGATGTCGAACGCACTTTGTTTTTTGATTTTTTGCCAATGGAGATTGGCCAGATTCGCGGTTTTCGTACGCGCTTTCACCTTTACACAGTGCCCGGCCAAGTGGTTTACGATGCTAGCCGCAAACTGATTTTAAAAGGTCTTGATGGCATTGTTTTCGTCGCCGATTCACAAGCCGAACGCATGGAAGAAAACATTCAATCGCTACACAATTTAGAGAAAAATCTAGAGCAGCAAGGTTACGACATTAAAAATATTCCGCTCGCTTTTCAATATAACAAACGGGATTTACCGAACGCTTTGCCGGTTTCTGAGTTGCGCACGGCTCTGAACCGTTTCAATGCGCCTGATTTCGAAGGCGCGGCCCGTGAAGGCCGCGGTGTATTCGAGGCTTTGAAAACCACTTCGAAGGCTATTATCACCACCCTTAAGGGCGGCGATATTTAATCGACACCAGCTTAAGTAGCTATCGCTCACTCACGCATAATTAGTCTTCGCTCACGATCGCGTGAAGGCTGAATTTTAAATTCTGAAAAGCTTTGCTTAACTCATTTGCTTTAAAATTATCGGTTTCAGTCTCACGGCAACCGCTGCTCTCCCAGATTGAACTGGTTTCGCCATTTGAGTTGCGCACTTCAATGCCAGAAGAAGGCGCATCCGTACATGGCGGAGTGGTGGGTTTTGTGAGCGTCACTTTTCCTAGGTCATCAATTTTGGCTTTGAGGCTTTCGACCGTAGATGGTGCGAGCTTCGCTAATTTTGTGACTTCACCGCGATTATTGACGTCTTGTACTCGCCCCGATTTTAAAATTTGAAATTTGTAAATACCACGTATGGCCGGTGGCGCAAAACCCACAGATCGTGAGTATTCGATTAAAACGTTGGCTGGCAAACCGCTATCATCGGCAAAAACATTCGTGCTTATCAAACCCAAAACGACTAACGCTAAAACTGCTTTCATGGTTCCTCCTATTGAATTGTTAGAAAAGTTATCGAACTCGCAGGCACTGATTACAAAATGCCCAGCGGTTACGAAAGAGCACCCCCACAAAGAGGCGGAAACAAAAGTATTTTCATAGGGGTTGTAAGATCTACGAGTAGATTCTATCTGTAACCACGTGGATACCGACGTTAATCTGTGATATACCCTCTGAAAGCTTTGAAGTTTTTTATTACAAGTGACAGAGCTACGGGGTTTAAAATGAATCGCTACGTGCCCTCACGCATCCCTTCGCGGGCGAATACTTTGCGCGAAGAAATCTTAGATCTAAAGCGAACTCATGATGCGCTTCTACTCGCCCACTATTATGAGGATGGCACCATTCAAGACATAGGTGATTTTGTCGGTGATTCGTTAGCGTTAGCTCAACAAGGCGAACGTGCCGAGCACCCCGTCGTGTTGATGGCGGGAGTAGTTTTTATGGCTGAGAGCGTGAAGATTCTTTCGCCCGATAAAAAAGTTCTCGTGCCCGATATGAACGCCGGTTGTTCGTTAGTCGATCATTCCCCTTTTGAAAAATACAAAGCCTGGCGCGACGCTCACCCAGGCTGTATTGTGGTGACCTATGTAAATTCTTCGGCAGCTGTGAAGAGTGTGTCTGATGTTATTTGCACTTCGTCGAATGCTGAGAAAATTATTCGCGCGTTGCCAGCTGATCGACCTGTTTTGTTTGGGCCCGATCACAATTTGGGTTCTTACCTAATGAAAAAAACTGGTCGTGAAATGGTTTTGTGGCCAGGTGCCTGCGAAGTGCATGTGCTTTTTTCAGCACGCAGGCTTTTTGAGTTGAAGAATGCCCACCCTGAGGCGCCTGTGCTGGCTCACCCCGAGTGTATGGAAGCGGTTTTGCAATATGCCGATGTGATTGGGTCAACTTCGCGCTTACTTGAAGAAGTGATAAAAGGTTCAGCGAAAAAATATATCGTCGCGACCGAGCCTGGGATTTTTCACCAAATGAAAAAGGCGCGCCCCGATGTCGAACTAATCCAAGCCCCCGCCGAGGGCTCGTGCGCTTGTAATGAATGCCCTTATATGAAAATGAATACTTTGGAAAAAATCCGCGATGCACTTTTGCATTTGCGCCCTGAGGTCACCGTCGAAGCTAATATTATTGAACGCGCGCGCTTGCCGTTACGTCGTATGATGCAGATTTCAGCTGGCGAACCTGTGAGCTGGTAAGCGTGACATGAAACGAAATAAGAGTGACATGAAACGAAAACTGGCCGTCCGGACAAAGCCAAGCATAAATAAGCTGGCGGTGACGATCGCAGGTGTGCGTATTTATGTAAGAGTGTCAGCTGATTGGTCGGCACCAAGTCTCCGCAAGAGCCCCACAAAACGCGTGCACCTCAAAGAGATCGCGGCGCAAGCAGGAGCAGTAAGTGCGACGCTGAGCAAAGCACATGCAGTAACCGCCAACACGGCTTCAAACCAATTGCAGACATCTACATCTATCTCCCACACTCGCACGCTCGGCGGTTTTGCCTTTGCCACCACCAAGCGGCAAGTCGGTTTTGATCTCGAGCCTGTCACACGCAAAATTTCGGAAGCTGCTTATTCGAGGGCGGCGACCAGCGAAGAACGCAACATGCTTAGCGAATTTACATGGCCAGCACGAAGCCAATTGCAAGTATTAATGGCTAAGCAGCAACGGCAAATACTCCAGCCCATTGCCCTTTGGGTGATCAAAGAGGCCGCGTGGAAGGCGCTGCGAGGTCCTCAACAACCGAAAACCATATCTCAAATCAAGATTTTATCGCTCACAATACTCGCTCAAAAAACGCGAATCCACTTCACATTTAACTCAAAAGAAATCGAGAGCTTAAAGCCTCTCGGCGAAGGCTGCATATTCATCCATCAACGTACAATTGTGGGAATTGCGCTTTTAACTACTTAACTTTAGTCTAGCCTTACCGAATAGAATTATGAAAAGGCATGAATCAAATCCATGTCGGTAAAAATGGCGTGGAGGCCAGGGTCGATGAAGCGTAGAATAGCAGCTCGTAAAGAAGTCGAAGCCATAGAGATTAACGATCTTACCTCAATCACCAACTACTCGGTCATTGCCCGACACGGTCGAATTATCAATGCATCCAACTCAGGTTTTCTCGTTGAAATTAAAAGAGAGTGGCTCGTGCCGGAGGAATTGCGCGACAACTTAAGTCTTTCGTCAATGTTGGGCCAAGCCGTAGTTTTGTTCTTACCGCAAATGAATTTGGACCTCGACGGCACCATCACGCGCACCAAGCATATGGGTAAAGGTCGCTTCGTCATCGCCATAGAATTTTCACACGACGTCCCCGAATATTGGCGCAACTGCCTTGTTGATCTCTTGCCCGAACCGGGAGAGTTCGACTCTTTTATGTCAGCCGACTAATATTTACCTCCACACACATTTTTACGCCTAAAAAAACTTCTACCAGAAAATTAGACGCGAGATTTACG
>JAYUVI010000122.1:0-2222 GCA_043754135.1 Bdellovibrionales bacterium
AAGACAACTGGCCGCCGAAGGCTGGCCAGTTACGGTCAGTGTCTGAAATAAAAATCGTCGTGGTGACATGGACAAGAATGAACTCCTACGTAAAGCGAATTGCGCAGCAATTTAACATAGAAGGCCGGGTGGTAGTAGATGTTATGATTTTCGACAGTGAGCCGACTGTTATTTTGGGCTAGATTATACGACAACGTAAACGGTGTGTGTAAATTGGGTAGGCCCGTTCAAAAGTTAGGCGTAGTTTCAATTCAAGAAAAGCTCATTTATAAGTTAGAAGAAACCGAGCTCCTTTAGACCTTTCCGCCAAGGTAATATTGCAATTCCGTTCGAAATTAACTCTTCCTCGCCATTCGTTAAACAATAGCAATCTGATTTAGGATGATCTTTCTTAATACCATGAATGGCGCGCAATTCATTAACCTCGAATTGGCTAGCCGATTTTATTTCGACGAAAGCTCTCGGTAGACCTGGGCGTTCAATGACCAAATCAATTTCTAAATTGTTATGGGTTTGAATATAAGAAAAAGTAAAGTCTTTCTCATAGTAAGAATTAAGGCGATGACATTCTAGGACGATAAATTGTTCGAAGAGATCGCCGTATTCAAAAGTACTTTGTGTGAGTGGTACGCCGGTTCGATGTCGTAAACTGCGTGTCACTCCGGTATCAAAATAATAAAATTTTGGGTTGGCTTTTTGTCGTTTTCGAATAGATTCGTGAAAGGCCGGGAGCAAAATTCCGATATGCGTATCTCGCAATATTTCAAAGTATGACTGTACTGTTTTGACATCTACACCAATATCTTGAGCTATTTTTGAGTAATTAATAATTTTAGCGTTCATTTGCGCGGCCACATCTAAAAAAAGACGAAAAGGTTTTAACTTGCGTACCAATTGTTCAGCTTGAATTTCTTCTTTGAGGTAAGTCGTGGCGTAAGTTCGTAAGTAGCGTATACGATCTATCTCTTCGGGCATTGATAAGAGCGCGGGAAGCCCGCCCCACATAAGGTATTGATGAAGATCAAAATTATTTTTTAACTCAACATGCGTGAGGGGGAACAATTCAAATAAAAACGCACGGCCGGCGAGAAGATTAGCTGAGCCACGCTTGAGCTTTCGTGCGCTTGAGCCGGTTAGAGCGAACTTAATCTTTTGGCTTTCAATGAGCTGGTGAACGACATCCAATAATTTGGGGACTTTTTGAACTTCATCAATAATCACCCAGTCAGGTTTTGTTTTGTGTTCTTTAATAGCGGCTTTCAGTGAGTCAGGATTGATCAATAAGCGATCTTCCCACTCTGAGCTTAAGAGATCGATATAGAGAGTATTTTTGCCGTCAAACATCTCATGGAGAAGCGAAGATTTACCCGTTCCCCTTGCGCCAAACAAGAAAAAACTATGTGATTTCGAAAGCTTAGTTATTCTATGGACCATACTCCATAAATGTATACTTTATGTGGAGTATGGTCAACAGTAGTTTTTCGGGACTTTTGGCCTGGCAATGGAAGCAGTTAAGCTCGTTAAGCCGCCTCATCAACCTCGGCAAGAACTCCAACGCAAGTGCGTGCCGCTGTGGCTCGCGAAATATTTGTCGCGCGGTCGTAGTTGCGTAAAAAGCGCTTGGTGTCGAGCGCGTTCATATCGCGTAAAGCGGTAAAGCCGGCGCTCGTGTCGACGCCGGTGTCGGGGTTTACTTCGCGTACTTCGATGATGCCGTCTTTTTTATGCAATACAAAATAGACTTGGTCTGAGTTTAAATTGGCTAAAGTGCTTGAGCTGCGTTTCAAATTCTGTAACTCAACATACTTATCGCGCAATAGATCTTGCACCCGTCCAGTTTTGGCGGACGCTTTCATAACCGGGGGTAAAACGTTGAATTGATCGCGATAACGGCGAGCCAGATTTGACACCCAATTTTTCTTCGGGCGACCGACTTCTTCAGGTGTGATCTCCATACCCGTTACGCGAGTGATTTCTTCAGCCAAAACTTCATCCATGTCGTGATAGAATTTTTCTTTCTGCAGGTCTGTACACTTTATGACTTCGCAAAATGAATAACCGAAGGTGTTTTTAATAAAATCTTCGTAGCCCTCTTGATCGAAGAGCACACCATCGGGCTGACCCCATGCTGCCGCTTTAGTGAACTTTGTGTAAATAAATGGTTTAAAAACATCGGTGAGTGCGCGAATCGATTTGCCTTGGCGTAAACGCGTTTCGCTGTC
>JAYUVI010000123.1:0-4543 GCA_043754135.1 Bdellovibrionales bacterium
TTCAGCAAACCTTGCGTATTACGGGGCTTTACCTCATAAAGCCCCTCATGAAGACAAACATAACCGATTTGAGTTTCACAGAGCAGTTACAGAATGTGCTTGAAGAGCGCTGTCGCCGTAACCCGCGCTATTCACTTCGTTCGTTTGCAAAGTCTATGAATGTCAGCGCGGCTTCGCTCTCGGGTATATTGAGCGGGAAAAGAAAGCCTTCACCCGAAATGGTGGAAAAGGTCAGTGTGGCCCTCGGCTTGGCGCTCACCGAAACCCGTGCGAAATACGCCCAACTCGAGCAAGATAGCTTTTATCTGATTGCGGAGTGGTATCACTTGGCTGTGCTTGAAGTGATGAAGTTGCAAGATTTTAAGCCTGACACAAGTTGGGTGGCAAAACGCTTGGGCGTCAATGTGAATCAAATCAAACTCGCAATCGAACGTTTACAAAGAATGGGCATTCTTGAAATTAAAGCCCGCGGCGAGTGGCTCGACAAAACCGGCGGCTACACCACCCATTACCAAAAAGACAAAACGACAGAAGCACGCAAAGCCTATCAATTGCAGTTACTCGAGAAATCGAAAGAAGCTTTAATTCAAGATGACTACAGCGCGCGCGACCATTCGAGCATGACTATGGCCATTAACCCCCGTGACTTGCTGAAAGCCAAAGAAGAAATTGCCGAATTTCGCAAAAAACTTTCGCAGTCGCTCGAATCGAGCCCGAATAAAAAAGAAGTTTACCAATTACAAATCGGATTTTTTTCCCTCACTAGAAAGGACAAATCTCAATCATGAAACAACTTACATACGCCCTTATTAGCTTTTTACTCCCGCTCTTACTGCAGGCCGGGCAAGATGGCGGCGGCACTTATGCAATTTGCAATCGCACGCTGGAGAGCTATCACTTCCCGATGCAAAACCTGAACGGTTACAAAGAATTCGATGAACAATTGAAATTGATTGGCTACAAACTCCCTTATCTGGCCAATCACTTGCGTAAAGTTGAAAATTTAAACTGGTTTTATTTTCAAGCGAACAAAGGCTGCAAATTTATTCCTGCAGAACTCAAACGACCCTCCGCACCGCTTGAAATCCCTTTTGAAGTCACTGAGCCGGTGCGGATGGTGGCAGGAAATGGCCATGTGTTTGTGCGCGGTGATCTTTTTGATCAATTGCATGAGCCTGAAACCAGTCTGCTTCACGAAGCTGCTCGCATGGTCTGCAGTTGGACTTACGGGTGGAAATACTCGCTGCGTGTTGACGGGTGCACGGTGAATTTGGCTTTAATTTTGCAAAACGTAAATCAAGCTACATCCGCTGAAGATTTGAGAGAGAAAATCGGCAGTGCGACTCGCCCCATTAATATGGAAAATGTCGGTCAGTCTCGAGATCATTACGTACAAGATTTAGATAAGATCGCCCACATCGCCAATGTACTTCGCAATATCATGGCCGAATATGATCGTTTACTGGAAGTGTGGACGACGCATTTTGAGGGTCGACGCGAGCGCAAGTGCTTACGTTTTTCATCACAAAATTTTACGCCGACAGTCCTCACAACATACGAGATTGCAGAGGGTGGTGGCGGGCAAATGATCATACGACTCTGGGAAAGTAGTGGCTCATCATGGACAAGAGATATTGATAATAGCGTATGCACACTCACTCTTGAATCTCCATTTTTAGATTTGATTAAAGAATTTAATCTTTACGTTGAGCATGAGCCACATCTGAGAAGTTTACTTGAAGTGCAAGAAGTGACCTTCACGATGTTGTCGTCTAGACACCTGGGATTCACGACTGAGATGTATCCCCACGGAGGAGCTACGGTGCACGTTTTGCATCCCTTTTGCAGTCACACGTACACCCTAACACAAACCTTGAAAAATTGTACGCTGAATCGCGAGGCTTTTTTAGCCAAACTCATGCAGCAACATAATTTGTCGGTCACCGATTACGTCAAACTCATTGGTTCTGTAGCTGGAAGATAAATCATTTAAGAAAAAGGAGATTCCATGAAAACGACTTTAGTAAGCTTCATTATTTTTCTCAGTGCCCCGTGTTGGGCGTGGGGACCTGATGGCACAAAAGAGAGCACCATGACACCGGAAAATTTTTATGATCTCGCAAAATCAACGTCGTTTGCAAGGCGACCGCAACTAGAGGGCCAATGCTCACTTCGCCTGATAAAAAATGCCGACAACAGTTTGACCCTGTACGTAGATGCAATTGAAATCGGCAATAAAGAGATCACAACAAATGAAGCGCAGGTGACGGCCGCTGTGCAAGTCAAAGAAAGGCACCATAAAGCTCATCGCTGTGGTTTTTGGGACCAAGCTTTAGGCGGACCCGAAGGCTGCAATGAATATCCTGCCTCTAAAGAAATCAAATACACTTTAACAAGTACTGAAAGTGGCGCATTTACTTTTGTTGAGGTTGATAGCGGCATCTTTCAACTCGACCATGCGGCGAAAATCGGCGAGACCAACTACGATTGCCGACATCTGGCAAAGTGAAACACTGGTTTGCCGGTCACATGTTTGTCACGAAATTTACTGACTTTTATGTGGATTATATGAACGGTGTGTATCTGATTTCTGGGGTGCTAAATCCCTGCTAATAAGGTGCTAGATGTGTGCTAGGGTATTAGCAGACATCTAGCACTATCTATTTGGCAGGTAGTTGAAATTAATAATAAATTTGAATCACATATTTGATGATTTCCGAGTCAGTCAATGATTTCACTAAATAAGCAAAAATGACCTTGATTTTTATATGTAACTCAGTTACATCACGCAAGTGAAGAGGCCTGCCAAACGCACGAACATTCTAGCCACAATATCGCCGGCAGTTAAAGCGGGTCGTCTGGCTTGAAGTCGAGCATGTCTTAGCGAATGGGTGGCACGAGATTAGAAAAGATTTTTTTAATCAAAATTTTGCTTCTTGGGATTACGCAATTAGAGGCAAAACGGTGGATGGCAGAAATCTTAGGATTATTGTGGCTGAAGAATACGCCGAACGTATTGATTGTAACGGCAATTACCTTAGATAAAGAGGATTAATTTTTATGAAAAAGAAAATTCAAAAAGTTTATAAAGACGGCGGATTTGGTTTTCCGGTGACTCTGTTGAATGTTCCGATGATTGAAGTTCGGGGTGAGTGGGTGCCTAGTGTCAATCAACGGCAGCTTCAAGAACATGTGATTGAGGCGTTGGTTTTAAAACCAAGTCGCCTTACGGGCAGTGAGATTCGTTTTATACGACTATTTACCGGGTTGAATCTTGAAGGGTTTGCCACGCGATTTGATGTCACTCATCCTGCCGTATTGAAGTGGGAGAGGGCCAAGAATCATGCAACGACAATGAATTGGACCACTGAGAAAGATATTCGCTTATTTGCTTTAGCTAAGCTGCATCCCAAGGCACAGGCTTTTGTTGTGGCGTATGAACAACTGATCGAAGTGGCCTCAGAAAAGTCCGAAGCCATCAAAATTGATTTAGAAAAAAAATCAGCTTAAGCCGTGGGGAACCCCCTTCGGGGGCTTGTGTCCGTCCTGACACATCGTTTACACTTCATACCGGAGACATAGTTTACACTTTTCCAATCCAGGAGGGCTTTCAATGGGTTGGCAGGAGTGTAACAAAATGGACGAGAAGCTTAAATTCATAGCAAGGTACCTTGAGGGCGAGAAGATAGCGCCCTTATGTAAAGAGTTCGGAATAACTCGACCTACAGCTTATAAGCTAATTGATCGTTATAAGATGATGGGTCAGTGCGCTTTGGTTGAGCAAAAAAGAACACCGCATAGATATGCCAATGCTTTACCAATTCAAGTAGAAGCAATGATATTAGATTTAAAACGTGATTACCCAAGTTGGGGCGCGCCAAAGATCAGAGAAAAAATAATAAGAAAATACCCCGATGTTAAGACGCCAGCAAAGAGTACCATACACGCCATTCTTGATCGGCACGGTTTAGTTAAGCACCGACTAGGGCGCAGAAGATTTAAGGCAACAGGCACACCATTAGAGCACGTTAACGAGCCCAATCAGTTGTGGTGCGCAGATTACAAGGGTGAATTTATGCTGGGTAATCGTCAGTATTGTTACCCACTGACCATTACTGATTACGCTTCAAGATATTTAATTAGATGTGATGCGCTATCATCAACGCGAGAAGAATTTGCATTTGAAGTTTTCAATCGGGCATTCAAAGAGTTTGGTCTGCCTGATTCAATGCGAATAGATAACGGCAATCCATTTGCGAATGGCCAGTCATTTTATAATTTAACTAAGTTATCAGTCTGGTGGATGCGACTGGGCATAAACATAGAGCGCATCACGCCTGGCGAACCACAAGAAAATGGACGTCACGAGAGAATGCATTTAACGCTAAAACTTGAGACCACAAGACCGCCAAAGCAAACGCTTGTGTCACAACAAGAAGTTTTTGATAATTTTCAAAATATTTTTAATAACGAGAGACCGCACGAAGGGATAAAAAATAAATACCCTACAGAAGTTTACAAAAAGTCCGATAGAGAGTTGAAG
>JAYUVI010000124.1:0-5152 GCA_043754135.1 Bdellovibrionales bacterium
ACTGCTAAATTATAGCGCAAATCAGTACCACGGGTCGCAGTAGGCCCGCGCGTGGCCCGGCCGCCAGCAGCAGCCCCGGCAAAAACATCGCCAAACAAATCGTTGAAGAGATCGTAGGCCGACTCAGTTGTATAAGTGCGACCGCCACGAAAATTTTCAAAATCGAAGTCTTCAAAATTTGGGCCCGTATAGTAGGTTTGTGCTGAAGGTCCTCGCCCAGGCGCGCCCATTGGTTGTTGCGAGCCAAATTGATCATAGATCGCCCGTTGTTTAGCGTCAGACAAAGTTTCATAAGCCTCGCTGACCTCTTTGAATTTGTCTTCAGCGTCTTTGTTACCCGGGTTTTTGTCGGGGTGATAGAGCATAGCCAATTTGCGATAGGCTTTCTTAATCTCATCGCCGCTGGCGGTGCGATTCACATTTAATAAAGAATAAAAATCTTTCTTAGCCAAAACTCAAACCTCAAATTATTGTTTCGCGGCTGGCTCTTTCGCCACCACAACTTGCGCGGGTCGAATCACACGATCATGAAGCTTATAGGCTTTTTTAAACACTCGAGTGATATGGCCGGGCGCTACGTTATCGGTTTCTTCGCTACTTAAGGCCTCATGTAACGAGGGGTCAAAAGCCAAACCTTGGCTTTCGATCTCTTGCACACCAAATCTTTGTAAAACTTTTCGTAGTTCAGCAGCGGTTAAAGCAATACCAGCTTTATAGGTCTCAATGTTATCTGGTGTTAACTTAAGCTCGAGTGCACGTTCAAAATTATCTAGCACCTCAAGCAATTCGGTAAAAACCCGCTCAGAACCATACTTAATTAAATCTGAACGCTCTTTAATGATCGATTTTTTGTAGTTATCAAAATCAGCACGTAAATAAAGATAATCATTTTTATATTTTTCACTTTCAGCGGCGAGGGCGTCGACATCAATTATCACGTCAGCAGCATCTGTTTGTTTTGCGGCCTCGGCGTTAGATTGAGGGGCTTCATTTTCTTCATTGCTCAAAGACTATTCCTCCCGATTAATGGGCATTAATATTTAAAGACGAGATGCTATCAATATGAGCATTAAACGACGAGTGTCAACGCGCTGAAGTGGAGACTTCTTCACGAGAAAACGTCAATTTCAAGAAAACTTGATTGGCTAGAGGGAGCCCTTGTGGCGAAAACTTATACCCATCCTCTGTTGTGCGAACTAAGCCACTCTCAACTAGCTCTTTCATTCGATTTTCGAGCAGAAAAGTGGCATTTTGGCCAAATTTTTCAAAAAAACTTTCTCTCTTCAGCCCTCGTAAAACACGCATATGGGTATGGCAATAGTCGGTGAGGGATTCATGCAAGCTCAAGCGTTCCACCTGTGTATCTGGTAAATCAGAAAAATTTTTCAAACTCTGGGTCTGTATCTTGTAGGCATTGGCTGAAGTCGCGTTCCAAAAGCGTGTACCCCATGGGCCGCTTTTGGGCAGATAAGAATGGGCGCTAACACCAAGACCCCAATAGCCACGATCAGACCAATACAAACAATTGTGGCGGGATTCAGAACCCGGTTTAGAAAAATTCGAGAGTTCGTAGCGCTCAATGCCGCTTTTACGCAAATTCGCGTCAATCAAACCGAACATTTCAGCTTGTTCTTCGTCAGCTGCTCGCCCCGCATTCATGCCGTGATTTTGTGGAACTGTCAGGTTGTACAAGCTGACATGCGTAGGCGAGTAACTCAGTAACTCGTCAAGATCGCGTTGTAGTTCAGCTAAACCTTGCTCAGGTAAACCAAAAAGCAAATCAAAAGAATAGTTAAGGTTGTGTTTTTTCAGAAACAGCAGCGTTTTTCGTGAGTCATCGGCCGAGTGCTCGCGCCCACATCGCTTGAGATAGGCGTCGTTGAAGGTTTGTACTCCGACACTAAAGCGATTAACCCCTGCAGCTAGATAAAGGTCCAATTTTTCATCATTAATGGTACCGGGGTTAATCTCAATTGTGATTTCTGTGTCGCGCGACAGCTGAAATCCTACATTGGCAATTTCTCGTCGGATAGCTAAGATATCTTCAGCTGGCAAGAGGCTCGGTGTCCCGCCGCCGAAATACACCGAGGTGAGATTTTTTTCTGAGATGTTTGCGGCCCGCTCGCGGAGTTCAGTCAGCAGGAGCTGTGTGTATTCGTGCATACTGATTTTGTGATCGAGATTGAAAGTCGTGAAATCACAATAATGGCACTTTTGCAGACAGTAGGGGATGTGAATGTATAAGCCAAAAGCCATACGAGGTATTTAGTCTATGCCTGAAAAATATCAATTGAAAAACGGGATGAACGTTTTGCTTATTGAGAGCCATAAGTCGCCCGTTGTGGCGGTGCAGGCTTGGGTTAAAACGGGCTCGGCTGACGAGAAAAAAGGCCTAGAGGGGATTAGCCACTTCATTGAACATTTAGTGTTTAAGGGTTCGCAAAAATTTGGCGTGGGTGAAATCGCGCAAACAGTTGAGAGCGCCGGCGGCGAAATCAACGCTTACACCACATTCGATCAAACTGTGTTTTATGTGACAATATCTAAGGAATTTACAGATGTGGGCCTCGATGTGATTAGCCAAATGATGGGTTACCCCACGTTTGACCCCCAAGAAATCGATAACGAGCGCGAAGTTGTTATTGAAGAAATCAAACGCTCCATCGACAACCCTCGTTCGCAAGCGAGTCAGCTGCTTTTTTCCACGGCATACAAGAAACATCCTTACGGTACTCCGGTCATTGGTTATGACGATGTCATTCGTCGGGTATCAGCTGTCGACATAAAAAAATACTATGAGAGTCGCTATTTGCCGCAAAATATGAATTTGGTAGTAGTGGGTGATTTTAAATCGCTTGAAATGAAAGAAAAGGTGCAGCAGTTTTTTGGTACGTTTAAGCGCAACAAGCTGGCGACGGCCAAACGCCAAATTGAGCCAGCCCAAAAAACATCACGCCTGAATGTAAAAGAGGCCAAATTCAACGAGAATTTTTTGTATATATCATGGCCCGCTATGCAGGCCACACACCGTGATAATATAGCTCTTTCGATTTTCGCGACTATTTTAGGTCAGGGCGAAAGTTCACGACTTGTGCAAGCCATTCGTAACGAAAAGCAGTTGGTGAACTCGGTTGGCTCCAGCGTTTTTACCCCAAAAGAGCCCGGGTTTTTTGCCGTCTCGGCATCGTTAAATCAAGAAAAATTAAAAGACACGCTAGTCGCGATTCAAGATGAAATTAGTCGACTTTTAATTGAGGGACCCACCGATGAAGAGATTCGCAAAGCAATTCGTATTATTGAAAGCGAAAAATATTATTCTATGGAGACTGTCGACGGCCTTGCCGGTCTTTATGGTTATTTTGAATTTCTGTATAAAGATTACCGCTATTTTTCTAAGCTTCTCCAGCAGACTGAAAAATTAAAAAAATCAGATATAATGAAGGTCGCTAGAAAGTACATTCGCCCTGACATAATGAATATTTCATATCTGACTAATGCCAATCGAGAGGCGGCAGAAGCGATTTTAGAGAATTTTCATTCGGATTTTAAAAAGAAGTTGAAGTATGTTCGCTTGCCGCAGAAAACGACCAAAAAAGGGAAGGCGGGACCAGGACTGACCTGGAAGGCGCCCATAAAAGATAAAGCTGAAAACACTCAGCGAATACCTCTTGGTGGCGGCGCACGTATGGTGACTAAAGTAATGAATGGCTCGCCCGTGGTTAGCTTGCGTATTGGTTTTCAAGGCGGCCTGCGAGCCGAGTCTGAAAAAACTCCTGGAGCTAACGAATTAGCGCAAAGGGTTTGGCCAGCCGCCACGAAAAAACGTGGCGAAGCTGAACTCAATTACGAAATTGAAAACATGGCCTCGGGTTTGAGCGCATTTGGTGGTCGCAACAGCTTGGGCTTGTCGCTAACAGCATTGGCTCCGAATTTTCATAAAACTTTTGATATTCTTACAGAGATTATGCTTGAGCCGGCATTCTTAACCGAAACGTTTCTACGTGAAAAAGAGCAGATGCAGGAACACATTAAGTCGCGAGGTGATAAGCCAGCGCAGAAGTGCATGCTCAATCTCACGTCTGATATGTTCGCGGGGCATCCTTACGCTCGCGATCCGTTTGGCTCGTCCGATACAGTTGAAAAATTAAAAATTGAAGATCTAAAGGAGCATTTACAAAAACTGATCGCAGTCGACAACATGGTTGTCTCGGTGGTGGGTGATGTTGATAAAAATAAAGTTCAAAGAAAAATCGAAAAGCTTCTCAAAGAAATCCCCAAAAAAGCAGCGTTGCCGGCTATACAGCCGCCAGGTGCATTAACTAAAAACAGCCACAAATTTATCGAGCTCAATAAAGAGCAAACGCATATTGCACTCGCTTATCGTGGCTTACGCATTTACGATCAAGAGCGATTTGCGCTTGAGGTTATGCAATCGCTTCTCTCAGGTCAGGGCGGTCGTTTATTCGTCGAACTACGCGATAAGGCTTCGTTAGCTTATACGGTTTCACCAATTCGTATGGATGGCATCGACACCGGTTATTTCGGTGCTTACATAGGGTGTTCGCCTGAAAAAGCAGACCGAGCGGTAAAAATGATGAAGGCAGAATTTTTGCGTCTGACTGAAGAATTAGTGAGTGACGATGAATTGGTGCGTTCAAAACGTTACTTAGTAGGTCGCCACGATATCGGCTTACAGCGCACGGGTCATGTTGCGGATTTAACATTGTTCGACGAGCTTTACGGTTTACCCTTCAATGAGTTTGAAAACTACCGCGATGATTTGCAAAAAGTGACCGCGAAGGACATTCAAAGTATAGCGCGAACTATTTTTGCACGACCTTCAGTCTTATCTGTAGTCGGGCAAAGAGACGTTACGGTTTAACAATTTTACGGAGCCTCTCGTTTAATCTCAGCTTGAAGCTCTTCAGCCTTAGTGCTTTTAAATTATTCTCATTTTGAAACAGTTTTCCCTCTCGCAGGCTTGGCTAAGGTCTAGAGAATGTCCGAGATTCGCTAAAAGGTTCAAAAAAGGCTAAAATAGAGAGAGTAACAATCCGTTAGACTAGTGTGTAGAACGTTTGGGGAGGGCGAGTCTATGGATAACGAAAATCCAAATTCGACCAAATTGCAGGTTTTGGCGTCACCGCAGGGG
>JAYUVI010000125.1:0-6134 GCA_043754135.1 Bdellovibrionales bacterium
TATACGCGAGTGTTTTTCACTCTCATACTTATGAGACTGAATTTGAAAAAAATTCGGTTAGTGTGTCTAAAATTGAGACAGTTTTATGACAAAACGAACTCGACCTCACCAATTTGGCGGTGGAGGGTTCAAAATCTTACCTGTACTTTGGCCTGAGCCACCCAATGGTAAGGCGGTCTCAAACATCTCTGGCGAAACAATTTTCACCGAGTAACCCGCGCGCCCACCCATATCCATGCAGCCCCCTGGCGCCCGCATTTGAAAGCGTTCATCGCTCTGCGCGCACTTACCAAATCGCTCATCGGGAAAAGCAAAGTACTGCCCATACGTATCGTTGTGCACCCACGAAGTGAGTAAATGCTCATGCTCGCGCACATACCAAAAAGCATCTGGCGCTTGTATCTGCGACGGCGGTAAATTTTTCAGCGGGTTCACTTTGATCCCACGCCCATTGGCGACGTCGATCTGATCTTGCACAGAAAACTGTTCGTCGTTACCTCGCACACCGAGATCGCCGCGTGGGTAAGCGCCATCAGGTATGGCGAGCTTCTGACGATTGCTTTGTAAAAGTGGCAAATAGCGACGACCAAAATTAGATTGAATCGAGTAATAAGTGACATCGAACAGATCAGGCGCGATGGCCGCGATCTCATACTGCCGAGCATTGCTCGCTGGTGAATCACTAAACGCCAACACATCATTTTGGCTTTGAATGCCAAAATCTCTGTAAACATCGAAGTAATCTTGAATGGCCACACGTAAGCCACGCAAATTAGTAAGAGAGTTTTGCGCGAGCGGCGAACGCAAACCCATTTGATCGCCCGGGTATTTTGAATACTGTGGTAGCAAATCTCTTTCGGTTTCTGAATTCATCATGCCACCCGCGAGAAGTTTTGCCGGACTCAACTGCACGAGCTCACCTGAAGAACTCGTCGCACCACGCGACCAAAGTGACCCGTACCACGGCCCCACGCGCCCGCCAAAGGGTTGCGCATAAGCTTCAGCTTCAAATGTAATCGGCTCACCGAAGGGGAAGAAGAGTTGCCGCGGCCGCGACTTGGCTTTCACTCCGATATAAGCCCACAGCCAAGGGTTTTTTTCTACCCCAACCGAAAGTCGTCGCGAATCCCCTACAGAGATTGATCGCGAACTCAAAATGACGTTCATTAAATTATCGAGCATTTCAGGGTTGCCTGCCCACGTCTGTAAATCGGCCCACGCTTGCCCGCCCGGCTTGTCTTGAAGAGTGCGAATCACCGACCGACACTCACTCGCGCTCGACAAAAGATCTGAATACATCATCGTGTAAATGACATCGATTTCAGGCAGCCACTCTTGCGGGCCACGACCGACGAGCGAGTTGTAAATACGAAACTCAGGTGGGGTAGTCGTATTCGCGTTTGCCGCTGTCAGATTTTTCATAAAAGTTTTTCGCGCGCCAAATGAAATTAAATCGCCATTAAGATCGACCATCTGATCAGGCGGCTTAGCCAGATTTTGTGCCAGCGCGCGGATCAACTCTTTTCGTGTGCGCTGGTCATTCATATACGCCACGTATGAGAGTGCACCGAACAACCAATTTTGGCCTGCATAAGCCGTACAAGATTTTTCAATTTTCTTTTGTAACGTGCGCGCCAAACCCTCGAACAATAAGTTCGTCGCCGTAAATGGCGCAATAGTTTTTGGTATCACGATATTCGGCACATGAAAATCGACCGCCTTGCACGGGTTATCGTCTGAACCACCCGAAAGCCAAATCGGTTGATAAGTGACACACAAAACCGGCGTTTCGGCTGGCGGCCACAAAACATCATCAGCGCGCGGGTAGCTTGCACTTGCGCGACTCGGGTGCGGTGGCCCGAACTGACCTTGCCCCTCTTGACCCATACCCATGGTGCCCATCACGTAATAGCGAAAGTTAAGCAACTTCCACGACTGACGGATTTGATAGTTCGTATGTGCGATCACATTTAAAATTTCAGCCTGGCGTTGAGCTGCGTAGTAAGCCGATAAATCGACGGCATTTTGTAAATTTATTTTATCGTGAACGGCGAGCGCTATATTAATCGCCATTGCGAAAAATACGAATAGAACTTGAAAAATAAGCGCGACAAAGACGGCCATTTGCCCACGCGCATTTTTGTAGAGCTTTGACACGAGCCAATTCATACTGCACACTTTTCGAATGAAATACTTTTTTTATTTTACGTTTTTGCTACTGTGGACACAATCGGCAACTGCCGCCGAACCAGCCTTTGAGGCGTATTACCGATTCGTTTTAGGTGACAAGCACTCGGGCTACGTCGTGCAACGTCTAGAAATTGAACCAAAAAAAAATATTTTCACGTCGACCTATTACGTTTATGTCAAAACTCCGACGGGCTCGACCACCGAAAGTCTAGTTGCCAAGGCCGACTCTTCATTTGAACCTATTTCATTTCAGTACTCCGCTTTAGTCGATGGCCAGGCCAAAACCGCCGAAGGGACTTTTAAAAATAAAAAAATGACCGGCAAAATGAGCGACGGCAAAAAATCGCAAAATATTTCACTCGCGGTTCCAGCGAATGGATTTCTTTCGGTGTTTCTTAACTACGTCGTACTTAAAAACGGTTTAATGGTGGGCAAAAATTATTCGTTTATAGCGCTGGCAGAAGAGTCCCCCGCGTGCTTTCAAAAAGACGCTCTCTGTGGTCCTAAAAGTGTAGGTTTTCTCAATGGCTCAACGTCTATTCAATCTGAACAAAAATTTAAAGAAGTTCCCGCCTTTAAAGTGAAATTTAATTTCAAGGACATCGAATTTTACGGCATTTTAAGTAACACTGGTGAAACATTAGCCAGCATTTCGCCAATGCAAAATGCGGCGACAGAAATCGTCGCAACGAAAGCAGAAGCCGTGGCTGCATTCCCCTTCAGTGAAAAACACATTAAATTGCTTTTCGGCGATATACCTGAAGGTAAGAAAAATTCTCTAAATGCATCTAAAGCGACGCCAGCACCGAAAGCCGACGCGACAAAACCAAATACCACGCTTGAGACACCTGTTAAGCCTAAGAAAAAAGAAGATAAAAAATAGACTAGTAAGCCTTTTCTATTGACCGGGCCTATGGTCAAATGACTCCATATGGATCAATCTGTTGGTCAATTATTTTTCATAGGTCTTGAAGGTTACGAACTCACCGCCAAAGAGGCCGATTTTATCGTCAAGAACGATATTGGTGGCGTGACGTTGTTTGGTCGCAATCTGAAATCTCCGCTTGAGCTACATAAACTTTGCTCTGACCTGCACAATTTAAAGTCAAAAACCGCATCAAAGGCGCCACTTTTTATTGCAATTGATATGGAGGGTGGCCGCGTGCATCGCCTAAAGCCACCTTTCACGCAGTGGCCTTCACTGCAACATGTGGCAAAACTTGAATCGACTTCAGTCGCTTTTAAGTTTGCTAACGTCATGGGCACCGAACTTCGTGCCATAGGCATTAATCTTGATTTTGCTCCGTGTGTAGATGTTCTCACAAACGAAAAAAATGTTCTGATTGGCGATCGCTCCCTTGGCTCTAACCCTGAAGAGGTGGGTAAAATGGCGTCGGCACTCGTGCGTGGCTATATTAAGGCCGGCGTAGTCGCATGTGCAAAACATTTTCCCGGTCATGGTAACACGGTTATCGACAGTCACGAAGATTTGCCGATCGAAGACATAGATATGAAGACTCTCGAGGAGCGGGAGCTGATCCCCTTCAAACGTGCCTTTCGTGCCCGGATGGATATGGTCATGACCGCGCATATTAAATACACGAAGATTGACCCTGAGCACCCGGCGACACTTTCGCCGATTATAATTAAAAAATTGTTACGTGAAAATTTGCGTTATCGACATTTAGTGATCACAGATGATCTCGACATGAAAGCTCTCACTAAAAATTATAAACGTGAAGAAATCCCGGTGCTCGCGCTGAAAGCCGGTTGCGATATCATGCTTTACTGCAATGATTTCACGAGCCCACCCATCGGCCTTAAAGCTGTACGTAAAGCCATAAAGAATGGCGATATCGACAGTGCACAAATCGCCGAGTCGCTCAAACGCGTCAGCGATTTGAAAAATGAAGCACTTACAAACTGTGCACCTTTTACACTTGCCGATGCTTCGCGAGTTATCGGTCACCCTGATCACTTGCGCCTCGCTAAGGCGATTCAAAGTGGTGAGGTGCCTGAAGATTTGAAAGTGACGTAAGTCGCTAGCCTTGAAAAAGCGCCAATAACCCCGCTTCTTTTTTACACCCGTTGCTTGCAGTGTACGTTTTCTTCAAGATGCGAACTCGCGACGGGGGTATCAGCGTGTTTGGCAAAGCTTCTTTTTACAAAAATATTTTCATTACTTTTTCTAGGCAGTTTGTCGTTCTTGCCTTAACTCTTAATTCGGTTTGGGTCGCACCAGCCTTCGCCGAAAATGAAAACCCATCAACAGAATCACATCTCGTTGTCATGTCGGGCCAAGCACCGTTTGCGCAAACGCGAACCGGCGATGGCCGCTACGATTTCGCGATCACTGTTAAAAACGGCACTCGATATAGTTTTGCCGGTGCTCCTTATAGCGAAGAGAACTTGCAGCTTTTTGAAAGCTTAAGCCCCGACGAGCAATCATTGTTTCTGGAGAGGCGCGCTCATTATCTCGCGCGTTTCGCTTCGCTTATGCATTACACGCGGCTTGTTTATGGTACAGGCAGCATCTCTATTCATAATGTAAAGCAAGCTCTAGGGCCGTCATTGTCGCTCCTTAAATTTTCGCTCGGCATGTTTTTCGACGACTCGAAAAACGTTTTTTTCACTACAGCTAGTCAGCTCCGTGAGGTCTGGCAGAAATTTGCGGGCACACGTGCCGGTGGTACGCTCCTCAAAGCGTCTTTGCCCGCAATGACAGTTTCTAAGAGCGGTCTTGAATACGCCGTTCAGCTCATCAAAAATTCAAACGCCGAACTAAAGTCCTTCGACTCGTGGCTTATTAATAAGATGTATCCTGAAAAACAAGACCATTCTCGCGCTGAACTGGTGGCTGAAGCTGGCGCCGAACTTTTGGTGGCTCCACCGATACAAGAATTAGCAGTGGCTTCGCTCGAAGCCGAAGATTCACAAACTCGTGTCATTACCCCCGCCGCTTATGAACCGCCGAAAAAATTTATTGAGCGCGTAAAAGAACGCAGTCAAACTATTGTGCAAAGCTTAGTGCAAAAGCTCGATGAAGTTTTGTGGGCAAAACAACGATTAGTAGTGAAACAAAATGAATTTGTTGTCGTCATTGGTTTGCATGTACAAGCGCTCACCGGTGTGGGCCATCAGGTCACGGGTGGCGTACCCCATGGTCTCGGCATTAAACTCGGGTTCAATACCGATAGCCGCTCCCTCGTATTTGAAATTTACCACGAGACCGAAACTCTCACGAACGCCGTTACTCCATCAACTGTGTATGGCCTGTCACCAAAAATTGGTGTAGCCGCCCTCAACCAAATACCTGGCCGCGAGATGCGCATGCGCGAGGGCCCGTATATTTACCCAACAGCAACACCCGGTTTACCGATTTCTCCCTCGTACACAGCTATGATGACTGACTACTTTACTGTGGGTTGGAGCACCTCGCTTTTCAACGCGCCACTTTCAGTTTTAAGTGAGTTCTTTTGGTATGATACTTATGCCTATCAGCGACCATTGCTGCGGTTAACACTTTCTCCCTTCCCAAGAGGGTTTGGTTTTAATGTAAAATTCATGGCGCCCGAAGTTTTGTCTGCAATCGACCGCAAAAATTCGGTGCCCGAAGCTCTCGCACAACCCGTAAAGTTACTTGAGCAAACGCTGGAACAACTGCCGCCCACCTCGCAAGCGCAACAACTACCAACGACACAAAACACACAGACGCAAAGACTTACACTTACACAAACCACGCTCGCGTCACATACAGCAGCTGACCCTTGCGTCGAGGCTTTGAAACGCGCAGAATAATCTCATGTTGCATGCAATGATCATCACCTGGTTTCAGTGGGTACAAGACTGGGGCTACACCGGCGTTTTTATATTAATGGCGATGGAGAGCACTTTTTTACCCGTGCCCTCTGAACTGGTCTTACCACCGGCTGCGTTTTGGGCAG
>JAYUVI010000126.1:0-7631 GCA_043754135.1 Bdellovibrionales bacterium
TATGCTTTGGCGATTATTGTTGTGAGTTTTGCTTTTTATGTAAGAAAAAATGTGGAGTGCCCAGAAATTCGTAAGTGGACGCGTACAATAGTGATTGCTTTATTTGCGCAGATTACTATAGGAATTGCCAATGTTCTTTTCTTTACACCGCCATTGATAACGGTTTTACATTTGGCAGTCGGTGCCACTTTACTTGCAGGGGCTGTCCGGTTAACCCGAACAGCCACATGGCAGACAGTTTAATTCAGTCGCCTGGAAAGTTATAATTATTCTTCTGACAAGCCGACGGCGTTATTCATAAATCCATCAATCATTGTCGTGATCATAACAAGGTCTTGCACAGCATCTGAATCTTGATTCAAAAGACCTTCAATAGCTTCTTTCAAACCGCGTTGATCACTCGAAAATGAGTTCGCAGCCGGGTTCATTTCGACTTTCCCAGATAAAGAAATACCTTTGCGCATATCGAGGCTCGCGTTGAAGCTGAGAGCCAAAAATTGGACTTTTGCAACCTCCACACTTTCTGGCAATTTTGTCGGATCTACGTTCATCGTGAGGTGAACATTCGCCGTTACCAAGTTACCCGCTTCATCTTTTTCTGTAGGGGCCGCTTCAAGAGTGTAAGTCACGGCATCGCCGTATTCTTCCTTTGCGCTCTCGATAAATTGCTTAAGATCGTCTAAATTTTGAAAAACCTCATTCATTTGCTCTTGGCTGTAGCCGATAGAGTTTAAGATTTTGAGCATATTGCCATTTTCGGCTTTGAGTTCAGCGCTCAAAGAAAATTTAGGTTTTGCACCCTCTGTTGTAGGGTAGTCGTAATTCACGTCGACTTTTAGTTCACCTTCGGCTTTAGGGCCTATTTTTGCCACTATTGATTTCACCGCAAAACCAACCGCGCGGGTTTCATTTACATCAGCTTTTGAAACGTTCATGGTCACAGTGCTGTGTTCGTTGTTAAGTGCCGCTAGCAATAGGGCAATAGAACTGTTTAACTGTTCTAAGTTGCCAGCCCAAGATGAAATTGAAAGCGCCAATGTGCCGATCGCAACAGCCATCTGCATTCTGAGATTTTTCATACCGTGTACTCCTTTTTAAAAAGTTCGATTAAGCGAAGATGACTTTAAAAGTACGTTTAACCTTAAAAATTCAGAAGCCGGATTGAAACCGATCTATAAAAAAGGTGAAACTTACGGTCACCTTAAAAAAATGACAGTGTTTTGAAAGTAATAATTCTAGGGCACGTAATCGGGTTGCTTTTCAGGCGCTGCCATTTGCACTGCGGGGTGCTCGAGTGCTTGGGCATATACACGTTTAATGGTTTCGTAAGAATTGAAATCGACATTGAAACGCTTAGCACTGAAAATTTGCGGCACTATAAAGCAATCAGCCGCGGTGAGTTCGTCGCCAAAAGCATATTGCCCGGCGGTTTTTTTTAAAATTTCTTCAACACTTGTAAGCACTAGCTGTGACCAATGTTGCACCCACAAGTTTTTATCTTCATTGGCGGCTTTAAATTGTGACTCGATTTTATTTAGCACGGAGAGGTTCTGCAAAGGCTGCAGGCCGCTATTAATGGCTTCGCAAATTTGTATGACAAGGGCTTTTTCGTAGGGGTCTGTGGGGAAGAGTCTCGGGTCAGGGCAAACATCTTCTAAGTACTGTATGATCGCCATGGATTGGCTGAGTGGCAGACCATTACGCACTAAACACGGCACGGTCGATTGCGGGTTTAGTTTTTTATATTCGGCAGAGTATTGTTCGCCGCCATTTTTAACAAGGTGTATGGGCATATATTTAAAGGGAACGTTCTTAAAGTGCAGAGCAATACGCACGCGATACGAGGCCGAGCTACGAAAATAATTGTAGAGCAGAATCTCGTTACCTGCGCTCATGGAACCTCGCTTTCAATTCGAAATAACTGTGAAGTACCTTCTCACTTTGACCTGACGACAATTAACAGTTAATGGTTATAGTATGAAATTAGCGACATTAAAACACGCGAAAAATCGTGATGGTGAACTGGTTGTAGCGACTCGTGACCTGAGGCGCGCAGTTAGGGTACCGCAAATTGCAAAAAGTTTACGAGAGGCTTTAGAAAACTGGTCGATGGCGCAGCCCCAATTGGTCGAAGTCTACAAAAAGCTGGGCGCTGGCAAAGTCGATGGTGAATTGACGGTGCAGATTCAAGACTTGCACTCTCCCTTGCCACGCAGTTTCCAATGGGCTGATGGTTCAGCTTTTATTCAACACGTGAAACTTGTTCGTCAGGCGCGCAAAGCCCCGATCCCTGAAACTTTGCACACAGTGCCGCTTATGTATCAAGGTGGGAGCGATAACTTTTTGACTCCGACAGAAGACATTCCACAAATTGATTTTGCTCACGGGACCGATTTTGAAGCCGAAGTCGCAGTTATCGTAGATGACGTACCCATGGGGGTTTCGCCAGAAAAGGCTTTAGCGCACATTCAACTTTTGATGATTGTGAATGACGTTTCCTTGCGCGGGCTAATACCTGAAGAGTTAGCCGCTGGGTTTGGTTTTTTTCAGAGTAAGCCCTCATCGGCTTTTGGGCCGTTCGCAGTGACTCCTGATGAGCTGGGTTCGGCTTGGGAGGGCGGTCGCGTGCGGTTGCCACTGCTCGTGAATTACAATGGCAAGTTTTTTGGCAAGGCTAACGCGCACGAAATGCACTTTCATTTCGGTCAAATCATTGCCCATGCGGCGCGCACACGGAATTTATCAGCGGGAACGATTATCGGTAGTGGTACGGTTTCAAACGAAGACCCATCTGTGGGTTCGAGCTGTTTAGTCGAAGTTCGAATGATAGAAACTATTCGCGATGGTCAACCCTCGACCCCTTTCATGAAAGTGGGTGACACAGTTGAAATCCGCATGCTCAATGAAAAAGGTGAAGATATTTTTGGCACGATTTCACAACGAGTCAGACAAGCGTAAGTTTAAATCATGGGTAAACGGTTTGCGATTTTAGCTTCAGGTGCTGGTACGACAGTCGATTTTCTTTTAACAGCGCAAGAGCAGAAAAAATTAGATCCTCAGTTGATCCTGGTGATCACCAATAACCCTGAAGCCGGGGTGATTGCCGTGGCTCAGCGTTTTGGCGTGCGGGTTGAAATTCTCAAAGGTGAAAGTAATAAAAAAGGCCGCTGGGATGAGCAAATTCTTAAGTTTTGCCGAGAAGCCAATATTGATTTTATTTTTCTTGCCGGCTTTTTAAAAAAAATAGGTCCAGACGTGATTCATTATTTTTCGGGGCAAATTTTCAATTCACACCCCAGTTTGCTGCCCAAGTATGGCGGCAAAGGTATGTATGGCCGACGTGTGACTGAAGCCGTGTTAGAGGGAAAAGAAACCGAAACTGGAGTCACTATACACGCTATCGACCATGACTATGACCGCGGTAAAATTTTAGTGCAAAAAACGGTGCCGATCACCCCCGAGGACGATATCGAGAGCTTGATCAACAAAGTCAAAATTGAGGAGAAACACGCGATTCTCAAATTTTTGAATTCACGTGTGTGAATGTTCGCAGTTAAAATTAGTTTAACTGTGCCATCGTTTTATTAAAATAAAATATCTTGTGGCTGATAAATATTCATGAAAAACGGATTGGTCGTAGGCTTGTCGACAAGTCTTTCTTCTCGCTCCCAAAAGTGCAAGCTAAGCGCGGGCCAGCCATAACCATATTTGTAGCTTGTTGGATTTTTCTCTGACTTTTCAAAAATTTTGGCTTTCGGGTAACGGTTAAAATCTCTAACTACGGAGTGCATCACTTCGAGTGCCATCAAACGATTTTTCTGAGCACGGCCGAGGTCATTTTTCTTATTGGCAGCATCTTGACGGTTAAGAATGGCTTCGCGCAAATGTAAGGCGTGTTCAAGACGATAAAACGTCACGTTGAGCATGGCTTTTAATTCGGCATTTTTCACGCCATCAACACTGGGCTTATTGGCTATGGCGCTTTCGAGCCGCTTAATTTGATCGCGTAAGTAGCTTTCATTTTTGGCTAGATCATTGATTAAAATTCGTGAATGAATGGGCGCATTAAAAGGCATGGCATCGAAAAAATTTTCAGCTGAAATGACCTCGAGCAATTGGCCGCGTTTAATATATTCGGTCTGATAGCTAATAATTTTGCGCCAAACTGTGAGATCTTCGCCTAAAAGTTTGAGCCCAATGGTTTCATCGCCCAAATATTCTTTATTGGCTTGCAGGGCGACGTTCCAGTCAAACAACCAGTAGCCGAGCTCTTGCCCGCTAGTGAAATTAATGTGCCCGGTGAAGGCCTCTTCGGAGACGATTTTATAGTCATCAGCACGCGCCTTCAGGTAGTCCGTCAGAAATAGCGGTACGTCGATATCCATCCCAATAAAATAACTTGTTTCGGGGAAGTACCATGTGACGCGAGTTTTTGATTCCCGTTGCATAAGCGCGTACAGATCAGAGAAATTTTTCCGACCATAGGCGGGGGCTTCAGCATCTCTCAAACCGTAAAACATCACCGTGTGCGCGAGTAGCCCGGCCGAGGCATGCGCATGCTGAACTATAAAATTATAATTACCGTATTTATCTCCATATTGGTTTATTGAAGCATGAGCGCGTACAAGCAGAAATTTTTTAAGAGTGCGCAGCCGAATAGCGAGTTCATTGATCCATGACAGTGTGTTATGGAAACTCATGGAAGTGAATTCAGATGTGCCAAGTTCGACTGTAATAAAATCGACATTGAAAAGTTTAAGTAACCTATCGACTTGGGAATTTAAAGTTTTGATGGCATTGAAGCCAGTTAGCGCCTGCCATAATGCGAGCAAATGGTAGCTTTTTTGTTGTTGTGACGAAAAGCTCACGACGACACCTGTACGGATTTGCAGCTCGTGAGCCAACTGAAAACCGTCGAGAAAATAGGCGGAATAGACTTCGGGCGCGTTTTGTAGCAGTTGTACCTGCAAAACATTTTGAAAATTTCGCGCCAGCCAAAAAATAGTATCGTGAACGATTTCTTTGTCGCCTTGAAAAAAACCAGCGACCCACTCATTGGGGTGCTGCGTGTGCAAATGAAAACCTCGATAGACAATTGAAGGCTCCCACACAGCTTTAGTCCCACACTTTGCTAGAATGGCTTTTTTGTCTGGACTAATTTGTACTCGTGGGTGGGGAAAATAAAACCCCAACTTATGCAAACCGTAATAAAAAGTCGATACCGTCTCTTCAGGTTTAGCCACGACATTCATAAGCAAAAGTCCATTGGCGTTGCATTTAAAATTCACTTCGTTCCCGAAGTCTTTTTGATTAGAAATATCGAATTGGATTTGATTGTCAGTCAGCTGAGCTTGTTTCAAAAGGCGCTTTAAATCATCTTGTAAAATTGATTTGGTGTCGGCTCTAGCTGTAAGCGTGAAACTTAGAAAAATAGCCAAAACACCCGCAAGCGGTAGTTTGACCGTAGGTTCGGTGACGTCTTTGTTGCCGAGCAGACGATAGAGCCAGCCATAGCGTTTCTTTTTCATCTTATAATCGTAACGAGTGAGCGATTGATAATCAATGTGCGTGTGTTTATAAGTTCAGTATGTCGCGAGAGCTTAATGATCGAAAGGCTATATCGTTTATCAATAATAAAGGCGCGCTGCTGACCTTTCCGATCAATAATCGCAAAGAGCCATTGTCGCTGTGGTCTCTTTTCTACCCGCGAACGAAAATGCTGTGGGAGTGGGACGGAGATGCCCATGACGGTGTGGCGAAAATGTGGATGCTCATGAAGCGCATTTCAGATTGTCGCGAAGTGGTTTACTCGAAGTGGTATCAAGGACGCGCTACGTTTTTCGCGCAAGATGTTTTCACCGCTTTTTTATCTGAAATTTTACGCGCGCGAGGCGAGGTAACGGAAGGGTTATCGTCCACCGCTCGCCAAATTCTTGAAGTTCTTGAGGGCGATTCGCCACTATCAACTAAACAGCTTAAAAAAATGACGGAACTCACCGGCCGTGACAACGAATCGCAATATAGTCGCGCGATGAAAGAGCTGTTTTCGCGATTTTTAATTGTTGCGTATGGTGAGGTCGAGGACGGGGCTTTTCCCTCCCTCGCCTTAGGAGCGACGCGCACTTTGTATGAAGATTTGTGGTTAACGGCGGCCAATATGTCGGCTGAAGAAGCGGCGCAAGTTATAGCCAAGTACTTCGACGATAAGAGTCTCTTCTTACGGTTTTTACGAAAACAAATGGCAGTTCTATAATTTTTCTAAGCTTGTAGAAAGAATGTTCACTGTTTCACCCTCTTCAACTTTAAATAAATCAAATCAATGGTTTGTGGGGACTGATCTGAGCTATATCAAACTCTGGTCGTTTGCTACAAAAAGGATGTCTCTATGATCTTTCATCGAATTGCATCTTTCGTGCTTTACCTCTGTCTGCTAGCGCTTTTAATCACGACTTTTTCAGCGTGCGGGCCAGTCAAAAAAATGAACAACATGGATAACAATACTTCTGAGATGAATCAGAAGATGACCTCTATGAATAAGAAGCTCGACGAGACGACGCAGCAAATGAAACTTCTGGGCAGCATGAACACCAGCATGACACAAATGATTGAGGTCATGACGAAAATGCTGACCACAATGTCGACCATGAATGACCGCATGGCTGTATTAGAAAAAATGAACGATTCGATGCACGATCTAGTCGGCGCCATTCGCCAGATGATGACCACCCTTGTTGATGTATCGAAGAAAATGGATGAATTGAAAGTCGTCAGCCAAGGCGTCACCGACATGAAAACATCGTTGGGTGAACTGAAAACTGATATTCAAGGCATGTCGAAGAAGATGGATGTGCTTGATAAAATGAACAGCAACATAGAGGGAATGGCGCAAGAGATGAAGTCGCTCCTCACGGCGATTACCCAAATGGATACGCGCATAGCCAGTATGGATAAAACCATGGGTAGCATGGATAATAAATTAAACGATATGACGGCCATGAAAACTGAGCTCGTTGAAGTCAATAAGCGTATGCAAACGCTGGTGACCAACTTCGCGTTCATGCTGAGTTCACTAGACGACTTTCGTTTAGGTGCTTCAGTGTTCTTTGGTAAAAGTTTTTTAACAGCTTTAGATGATGCCCCCAATTTAGAAGCAAAAATGGGTGAGGCGGTGAGATACAACTCCGCTTTTGAATTTCAACTGTGGCGCGGTGAGGGCAGCGATAATGAGGCCACACGCCTTTCTATGTTCAATACCGCTATGCTTTCATTTTTTGAAGATGTAGCGGCTTTTTATGACCCGTCAGGTGCGCAGGTAGCCAACAAGCCACAGCGCGGTCGCACTCGACCTGATGCCGAAGACACCGCTCTCAATGATAACGATTTAAATAACCTTTATGCCGTAGCGGCCACTCTCCACCGCAAAAACCCGCGCCAGGAAAATTGGGCGGCTTCGCATAAAGATTTTCAAACCTATTCAGTATTTGATCTTATTCGCAATGGTTTGATCGCTCGTCATAATGAGCTCACTAAGAAAGGCCCCGCACTCGTTGACCCTTCTACGCCTGCGTACATTCGCGAGGTCGCCAAACATGACCGCATGGCCGTGCAAATTATGCAAATGCGGTACAATA